>JAEZMC010000337.1 GCA_023435805.1 Bacillota bacterium
TGCAGTGATTGCATCGAAATACGCGGCCCGCTCCAGGGTTCAACAGCATCGATCAGGTCCCGGAGACGATCCCGGTTGTACAGGGTGCTTGACCTGAATCTGGAAAACTTGAAATCAAAGAAATAAATCGGGGGGAGATGCACCTCCGGCTCTACCCGGCTGATTTGACGCATATAATAGAATAACCGGACAAGCACATCCGACGAATTGGAAATGACCAAACGGTCCAAGTATTGGTATGTACCATCTGCTATTCTTTCAAATTGGGACTTCGCACCAGGCTCGAAGGCCAGCTCAAGGTACCTGTCAGCAATAGGAGTCTCTATTCCAGATTTACCAAAGACAAATACCGGAATATATCCTGCGGCAGTAAAAATTTCTTCGGGTACATCGTTTCCAAGACACCCGATAACCCGTTTACCGATGGGCTCCCACGTCAGAACTGGCTGATCCTTGCTATGATAGATTTCAGTCATTTCCTCCAATGCATCGTTACAGGCTGAAATGATACTTTGTGAATGCTCCATGGTATTCCCTCCCAAATTTTTCCTTAAGCTGTCCTTCATCTAAAACTCCTGCCTCTTAAATAACTCCATTTTCCATTAGTCGGTCATATTCATCATCAGATATACCTAACAGTTCCTTATATATTTCTTCATTGTTGGCACCAAGCGGTGGGGATGAAGCAACAGGCACCTCAGAATCCGACATTTTAACCGGAAACCCGGGAATAAGAACAGAACCGCGTTTAGGATGCTGTACTTCTGTTATCATGCCATGTTTCCTCAGATAAGGGTCCGCAGTAATGTCGGAGGTGTCCATGGTTGCACCGGCAGGAACATCCGCCTTGCATAATTCCTCCATCGCTTCCAGCTTCGTTCTTTTAGCAGTCCATGCAGAAATGGCCGCATTAATTTCATCCCTGTAGTCGTATCGAGAGCGAGGCGTTTCAAAACGCGGATCCTCCAGCATATCCTGGCGCCCTATTACATTGCAAAGCATTTTCCACTGAGGGCTGCCGGGATGCCGCGATGTGTAAATATGCACATAGTCATTTGGGCCAAAGGGCTTACAATGATACATACCGGCAGGCGCCACAGGTTCCATCGGCATACCGTTCCCTACGCGGGGTGCCGGTTCATTATTACGCAGTTGCTGCTCCCAGGAAGATCTGCAGAATCCGATGACAACATCCTGCATGGATACATATACACGTTGTCCAACTCCGGTTTTTTCCCGTTGGTATAAGGCTGATATTATTCCAAGAGCTGTCATATAGCCTGCTCCGCTGTCTGCAACATTCGTACCGGGTTGCATTGGCGGTCCATCCGGATCACCGGTGATACTTGCTGCACCGCCAACCGCTTGAGCGATGGGTGCAAAGGCAGGGAAATCAGCCCATGGCCCGTCCATTCCAAAGCCCTTGATCTGTGCATAAACAATACGAGGATTGATATTCCGTACAGTATCATAATCAAAGCCAAGACGCTCGATGGATCCCGGGCCCATATTCTCCACAAAAACATCTGCTTCTTTTACCATTTTCCGTAAAAGCTCTTTTCCCTCCGGTGCTTTAATATTAAGTGTCACTGACTTTTTATTGGCATTCATGATGATAAAGCCATAGGAATCTACATTCGGTTCCATGATGGAATATCTCCCTAATTCTCCCGTTTTTGGCCTTTCTACTTTAATAACATCAGCGCCAAGCCAGGCCAGTGTCATTGTACAAACTGTGCCAGACTCAAACTGTGTTAGATCAATTACTTTTATTCCTTCCAATGCAGATTTAGACATAAGAACACCCCCAGATTATTTGTAAAATATAATCTATCTGTCTTTCATTAATGGTGGCTCAGTCACCCCTTGAAGATAATATTCAGGGATGGATTAAAATACTTTTTGATATGAACTGCTCTTGATCCTGTTTGAATCAGGGTTGACAACTCTCACGGAAGACAAAAGGTGTATCAATCATTTTTCTTATCGGTGCAGAACCCATCATATCCAGTGAATTTGACATGATCGTAATACAAGCCCTCGACACCTCTTCTGTCGGGTAACATACCGTTGTAATGGACGGACGGTGTATCTCAAGCACATCATTAATACCATACACGATGATTTCCATATCCTCAGGAATACGGATTCCATACTGACTGAAAACATTAAGTGCACCCAGCGCCAATAAATCATTTTGTATAAATAGTGCAGTAGGAATTACATGCTCCGCAATCATTTTTTGAGCAGCTTGCTTTCCTTCTTCTATTCTATTCTGAGGTGGCATACCCTCTCCAATATCAAAAACCTTTACATCCATTTTCTGAATCCGGCAATTGTCAATAAAGCTGGAAATTCTTTGAGCTATCGTTGAGATCGGATGCTTATCCGCAGGACACATGACACCGACTGATTGATGCCCATGCTTGCAAAAAATTGCTGCGATATCCGCTCCTACCTTGCTATTGTTAACCGATACAAGATGATACTGCGGAATATCTCCATACAGCATGACGGCCGGAACCTTGATATTCGTTTTCGATAAAAAGGCAATGTCCTCAGATGATACAGGCGGTACAATAATACCATTGTAATGATTTGCCGACAAAATAGGCTCCAGTTTTTCCAGTTCCCTGTTTTTATACGGCAGTATTGTATAACGCATCTCCTTCACTTCACCGCTTGATGTCATGTTCTGTAGAACATTAATAAATGTATTCAAAAACATGCTATGCTGTGAAGGTGACCAGCACAATGCAATCTCCGGCATATGAGGCACATTTTTCGAGGTGAGCTTACGTGCCGTCACATTGGGTATGTAACCCATCTCTTTAGCTACTTCCAGTATTTTTTTCTGTTTTTCACGCGATATGCGCATCTTGTCCGCCCTTCCGTTCAGTACAACGGAAACAGCACTGGCCGATATCCCCACGGCATTCGCAATATCATAAATACTTACCACTGTATCACCTATATGAAGAAATTTTTCTTTTTCATCATACACTATTTAAAGATTTTGTAAAGTCACTCTGTTTACTATCCGTCATGTCCAATCACCAGTTCGTCGCCATCCCATTCATATGTGGCATTCAAATTTGCTCCTTCCGTAATTTTTACCAGATAGTTCAGCACCTCCTCACCCCCGGATTTACGGGTTACTAATACAGGAACGCCCTCTTTATTAACAATCATAGGAACGCAGCGCGTCTGTGCAATTGTACCATCTTCAATAACACACTTTGCAGTGATGGTATAGATTGATTCCGGATTGAACGGGTAAGTTGGGTACTCCGGATCCGGCACAAACCCGAACATTTCAACGCGGCCTCGAGC
>JAEZMC010000075.1 GCA_023435805.1 Bacillota bacterium
AATGTATCATTCTCTCTCTTCCAATATTTTTTGAATCTTTCCAGCTTATTTATGGTCATATCGATTCTCCATTTATAATTTGCGGAGCAATACCGCTTCGTGTCACGCTTTATCCTTTGACCGCTCCTGCCGTCAACCCACTGATGATATACTTTTGCAGTATAAGGGATATCGTGATGATGGGAGCTGTAATGACAACCGCTGCGGCCATCAATCCAGGCCAGTTGATTTCGGCATACGATACAAAACTGAAAATGGCGATGGGGAGTGTTTTTGTATTCGGTCCTGTCAGTATCAGGGCAAACATAAAATTATTCCAAGAGAACACAAAGGACAATATAGCGGAGGTTATGATTCCGGTTGAGGACAACGGCAGCATAATCCTCACAAAGGAGCCGGCCATCGTGCAACCGTCGATGCATGCTGCCTCCTCAAGATCTCTCGGGAGCATTTCAAAAATGGGCACCAGGATCCATACAACGAATGGCAGCGAAATCAGCATATGTGTCAGAATAAGCGACAAATAGGTATCCACCATCCCCAGCTTGGTAAATATGATGAACCACGGCACGAGGAAAATCATTCCGGGTATGATACGCGCAAACAAAATGCATATGCTCAGCTTGGTCATTCTGAAGCGAGCAATTGCATAAGAAGCGGGAACACCGAAAACAAGGGACAGACCCGTTGAGACAACCGCTATAAAAAAGCTGTTGAACATGGGAAAGAGAAAATCATATTTAATAAAGACATCTTCAAAATTTTTCGACGTTACCGTAAAAAACAGAAAATTTTCGGAAGATAAGATTTCCGTACGTGTTTTCAAGGAACCCAGGATCATCCAGAGTATCGGAAAGCTCACGATAAGCAGGATCACAATCAGAATAACATAAAACAGCACGGTTCCTAAGGATAACCGGGGTCTTCTCTGAACAGCAATCATTGTTCCACCACCATTCTGTTTTTAATCCAGATGAAAAAGATGCTGACTGACAATACAAACAGCAGGAACAAAACCAGTACCGAAGATGACATTCCGAACTTGAAGTAACGGAAGCTCTGGGAGTAAGCAAACAGGTTCAGCGTTTCCGTTGCATTGCCCGGTCCGCCCTGTGTCAGAGAAAAGATGATATCGAAGGTTTTCAGCAAATCTATGAGTCTGAGCAATACTGCTACCGTGATGGTCGAGGAAATCATCGGCAGCGTGATCCTCCAGAAAACCTGCCAGCCGTTGGCACCGTCTACAATAGCTGATTCATAAGGCTCCTGCGGAAGTGAGCTCAGCCCTGCCATGACAATAAGGGAAATCATTGGAGTCCATTCCCATATATCCACAATGATAATGGAAATCAGCGCCGTATCCTGAGACCCCAGCCATGTCTGTGCCGGCAGCCCGATAGACGTGAGCAGGTAATTGGCAATTCCGAGTGTCGGCTCAAATATGAGAAGCCACACCATACCCATTGCAACCGGTGTAACAACCATTGGAAGCATGAGAACGGTTTTTGTAACGGTTTTTCCAATAAAGGTGCGGTTGAGTACAAGCGCCACGATCACGCCGAACAATGTCTGAAAGGCAAGGCATACAACACTGAATAAAAGAGTACGCCAGATCGCATTGAGGAACCTTTCATCCATAAAAAGCTCCTTATAGTTCTGCAGACCGACAAAGGTCGGTTCTGCCACGCTTGACATCGTCCATTCCGTGAAACTGAGCCGGAATGTATATCCCAGCGGAAAAATCACCATGATAAAGATAAAAATCAGTACCGGTAGAGTAAAGATATATTTTAAATTCTTATCTATCCAATTATAGTGCATAGGAACCTCCACAAAGTAAATGATAGGAAAATGACACCCGCGTGCCGGAAGAAGGTAGCACCCGGGTTGACTGTTTGAGTCTCAGGGTGATGAAAGACGTAACTCCTGTCATTTCGTCAAGCCCTTCTTCCGGAACCGCATGGATGTCTTATTCCATTACTTTACAATACCAGTTTCTTACTTTTCCTTGTCGATGAGCTTCTGTAGATCAGCATTCGCCTTATCTGCCGCCTGCTGTACATTCTTGCCCTCGATGGCAGCTACGATGACTGAGCCTACGATATCACGCGCTTCACCAACATTGATTACCCTTGGTCTGTCAATACCGGTTCCGATCTGATTGGATTTGACAATGACTTCAACAAGCTGCGGCGGAAGTGCGGCTGTAGCTTCCTTGTCCTCCCATGCGGAGGAACGTGCGACCGTAATACCGGATTTGAGCATGTGAATGGAGTTGTCCTTGCTTGTCAGCCACTTGATCAATTCCCATGCCGCTTCCTTATTGGAGGAGTTTGCGCCCATGCCAAGTGCCCAGGAGCATACGTTATATGGAGTCTGGCGGGCGGGGCCTGCCGGGAATACGGCAAAACCGATTTTATCGGCAATTACTGATTTTTCCGGATCAACCACGGCGTTATAAATTCCGTCAGCATCCGTATACATGCCTGCATTCCCCTGAGAGAATACGGCTGCGGCCTCAGGCCAGCTCATGTTCACAACACCCTTCGGTCCATAGTTGCGCAGCAGGTCGCCATAGAACTGGAACCCTTTTACAGACTCGGGTGAGTTGATTACAGCCTTGCCATCCTTGATGAAATCACCGCCGAACCCGTGCAGATAGTTGGAGAATGCGGTGACTGCGGGCGACTGCTGTCCCCTGGAGGCGATCCCTACCATACCCTTGTTATTTTCCTGGATTTTCTTTGCTGCAGCTTCCAATTCTTCAAGTGTCTCTGGGACTTTTATACCCTGTGCTTCAAATAAATCTTTTCTGTAATACAGGATGAAACGTTCCGCAATCAGCGGGATACCGTACAATTTGCCGTCAAAGGTTAAAATCTCGCGTGCTCCAGCGAACAAGTCATTGACATCATAATCGGCATCCTTTTCGGCAAAATCTCCAATTGGGTGATACCAGCCGTTCTTTTGGAATATGATTCCCTCCTGCAAAGGCCTGGTCATAAAAGCATCCAGCGTTTTTCCACCTGCTGCCGATTCAACCGATAACTTGTTGTTCAGCTGATCTTCCGGAGATACCTCTTCAATGTTGACTTCAATACCTGTTGCTTCTTTAAATTGGTCGATAATTTTAAGTACCTGATCTGTCCAGTTATGACGCGTTACAACAAAACGAACCTTCGTGCCTGCATAGGGCTTTTCGGCAGCTTTGTCTGTCGCCTCCTGACCGGCGGTGGTAGTTGCTGCGGGTGCCTCTGTCGTGCCTGCTGTATCGGCTGTGGGTTGTTTCCCCGAACAGCCTGTGAATACAGTGGCCAGAATGATGAATGCGAGGAACAGTGCTGAGATCCTTTTCAGATTGGACATTTCATTACCTCCTGTATTTTTTATTGCCGAAAACCTAAAAGGTTTTCATTATATATGTTTTGAGACCGAAACGATAACTCCGGCTCTAAACATCCTGCAAATACATGTGGATAACCCGCTCGCTGCATGAGTCCATTATTTTATTCAGTTATTCTTTTGTGTAATGATTGTCCGTACGACATGATTCCATTCCTTGATTTTATCCAATGTGAAATCCAGATTTTTAATAACGCCGAAGCCGCTGGCACGGATATAAAAGCCTTTTACATCATTTCTTCCGCAATCATTGAGAATGGACAGCATTTTCTGAGCCATTTCAGAAGCATTGGCGTCAAAAACATCCTTTTGCGGATTGATGCAGATTTCCAGGGGGGCTGTATTGCCAAATATTTGCGCGGCACGGTCTACAGAGGTCCACGGTCCGACATGCAGCATTTCCATGTCGGGCAGAAGGCGGATGTTGTCGAGCAGCGGCGTTACATTCCCACAGCTGTGCCAGTAGAGGATCCCTTTTTGATGCTCGGAAATTTCCTTCTCATACGGAAGTATAAACTCCCGGTAGCTGTCCGGAGACAACGATGGGCAATTGACTTCATCATTGAAAAGATTGGCCGGACCCGGAGACCGTCCCAGATATTTTGCGAGGTCATCATACCAAGATTTGCGCGCATCCGTTACAAATCGGAGCAGTCGATGTGCAAATTCCGGTTCCAGCATCAGATCGACAAGGAAATTTTCGAAGCCGCGCAAATATACGCATAAGCCAAAAGGTGCGCGTATCCATTCCGGGAAGAATACATCAAATTCATCCCCCACCATTTCCTGTACGCCTTCATATACATTCAGCATATGCGGCATCAGCCCGGAAGTCCTGAAATCAGGGAATTTCAACCGGTCCAGATCCTCCGGCCTGTTTATGAGGCTGGTATGGTCCAGCCATGGATCCTGTTCATCAAACAATCCATATTTCACGCCAAACATACTGCCTTCATATGCGGCACTGCCCCAGATTGAAATGGATTTTGAGAGAAACACATCATCGTCGAGCATTTCAAAACGATCGATCATCATTCGGAGATAATATTCCAGAAATACTTCGGGGCGTGTGTAATAATCCTTTAAACTGAATCCAAGCAGTCTGGTCCAGATGGTGTTCTGAAGATCGATGACCAGCGGGATATTGCCTTCACGCCAGCTCCCATCAGACCTGGGGGTGGCTCTCCATTGATCCCGGCCTGTTGGAGGAAGACGCAGCCATTTCGCTTTGCGCAACTGATTTTTTTCACTTTGCTCCAGTTCAAGAAATTTATCTACAAGGTATCGAATTTGTTCGTTTTTCATATTACACCTCTACGATTTGTTATATATAGAGTGGTGATGTCGTAAATGAGGTGACCGGGTACGACTGCTATTTATTTGGTTTTAAAATGACTTTGATGGCTCCGCTTTTTACTCTATCCGACAAATTATCAAAACCTTTTTGATAATCGTCAATATCAAGTGTATGTGTGATCAGCGGTTTGACGTTAATAAGACCTGCCTCCAGCATACGTATGGACTGCCTGAAATCCGCATAGGGGCTGTTTGTTACAGAGGATATGGAGCGTTCACCGCTCAGGTCTCGCAATTCATATTCCACTACAGTGGAATTACATACGAGATTGATGAGCATTCCCTTACCGCAGAGAGCCTTCAATCCATTCTTCTGGGTATCGACCTCGCCGACTGTGTCAAAAACGTTCATAACGCCAAATCCGTCCGTCAGCTTCATGACTTCCCCCACGATATCCTGTTTTTCCGCATGGATGACATGATCCGCTCCCATCTGCCTGGCAACTTCGAGTGAAGTGTCCAGTACATCCGTGCAGATAACCTTGCGCGCACCCATGAGTTTCAGTATTTGCGCAATAACCAGACCTACTGGTCCGGAGCCTATAATGAGACAGTCTTCGGAAAATACAGACTTCGCCTTTTTGGCTGCCGATAGTGCCACTGAAACGAAATCCAGCGTAGAAGCTTCTTCGAATGTAACGTGATCGGCAACAGGATATGCGTGTGTTGCCCATATCTGGCAGTATTCGGCCATACCGCCGGGATAATACTCCATTTCTCCCCAGCCTGCGCCATGGCCAAGATGCCTGGTTTGCTTGCACAGATTTTCGCGATTGGTGCGGCAGAACTCGCACACACCGCAGGTATTGTAAACGAGTGCGGCAACGCGTTTTCCAAGCAGATAGCTGTCGCGTTCGTCATGAACCTTCGTAACCACCCCGGAAAACTCATGGCCGAGAATCATGTTGTCCGGATTTTCTGCCTTGTAGCCAAGCGTCTGCTGTGCCCATGGGTTTTCCCCCTGGACATAACGCAGATCGCTTCCGCAAATTCCGCATGCCATCACCTTTATGATCACCTCGCGGCTTCCCGGTTCCGGGATGGGGACGTCGGCCAGCCTCAGAGTACAGTCACTGTTCAGAACTACTGCTTTCATGTTCTTCCCTCCAAACTATGTGTGCTAACATGATGTTCTACGGACGTATTACGACTTTCATCACTTGTGTGTTGCTCTTGTCCAGGAGAAGGTCAAAA
>JAEZMC010000039.1 GCA_023435805.1 Bacillota bacterium
TTATCATGCTTTTCATCAAGCTCACCTCCAAAGGACCGGTGTTGTTCCGTCAGCGTAGGGTCGGACTGAACCGGCGGGAGTTCAATATATTGAAGTTCCGTACCATGTACGCGGACACGCCTTCCAATGTGCCGACACACCTGCTGGAAAATCCGGACGCCTTTATCACGCCTGTTGGCAGGGTGCTGAGAAGGACAAGTCTGGATGAACTGCCGCAGCTTTTCAATATTTTGAAGGGCAATATGAGCCTGGTGGGGCCGAGACCGGCGTTGTACAACCAGGACGATCTGATTTCGCTAAGGGAGCGGTACGGCGTGCACAGGATGAGGCCGGGATTGACAGGCTGGGCGCAGGTGAACGGCCGGGATGAATTGCCGATACCAGTGAAAGTGGAGTATGACAGGTACTATATAGAGAACTGGTCATTATGGCTGGATATAAAGATCCTGTTCCTGACGGCGGTGAGCGTAATCAGACGTGAAGGCGTGGTCGAAGGGCGGCAGAGTTCATCGCAGGAAGCGGAGCAGGAAGGGTAATGGGATTCTACGTATCGAAGGCATGCGTAAGGTGAAAGACAGACGCAAGGTGTAAGAGAGGCAAAGAGAGGGGTCATATGAAACAGAGGATAAAGGCAAATATTCTAATCATTCCGGATATCATCCTGGTGAATATATCCTTACTGGCTGCCTATTGGCTTCGATTTGAGTTCAGCTGGGCCAGTATTCCAAAACATTTTACTGAGAATATTTTACATCTGGTATTGATTGCTACTGTTGTGAAGGTGGTATGCTTTCTGGTTTTCAAGCTGTATGATTCGCTGTGGAAATATGCGGGGACACATGAGCTGATTTCTGTTTCTCTTGCCGCTGCCATAAGCAATATTATTATGCTTGGATATGTTTTCATTGCGCAGGTAAGGGTTCCCAGGAGTATTTTTGCCATCACACTGTTTATCGACATCATCCTGATCGGCGGAATCCGTATGGGCTACAGGGTAATTCGCCGCATTATCAAGGGAGAGGTTATCAAACTTAAGGATCGGAAAAGAGTGCTCATTATCGGCGGCGGTGATGCAGGGGCCATCATCATCAAGGAAATGCTGGCCCACAGTGAATTGAAAAGCAAGCCGGTGGCAATCATTGACGACGATGCGGAAAAAATCGGTAGGAAAATTAACGGGGTGCCGATAATAGGCAATAGAGACAAAATTATAGAGACGGTGTCGAAAAAAAGCGTCGATGAAATCATTATCGCCATACATTCAGCAAGCCGGAAGGACATCAGCGAAATATACAATCTTTGTGCCGAGGCGGATGTCAAGGTAAAGATCCTGCCTTCGGTTTCGCAGCTGATCGATGAAACCGTTGTGATGCAGAAGGTCAGGGATGTGGACATAGAGGATCTGCTGGGGCGTGACCCGGTGAAGCTGGACCTGGAAGAAATATCGTCCTACCTGAAGGAAAAGGTCGTGCTGGTCACGGGAGGCGGAGGCTCTATCGGCTCGGAGCTTTGCAGGCAGATTGCTTCGTATGGTCCGGCACAGTTGGTCCTATTGGACAATTACGAGAACAACCTGTACGATATTCAAAATGAGCTGCTGCATGCCTATCCCGGGCTCAGGCTGTCGGCGGTCATCGCCAACATCAGGGAGAAATCCAGGATGGAGAATGTTTTTGCACAGTATATGCCGGAGGTGGTATTTCATGCGGCCGCCCACAAGCATGTGCCGCTGATGGAGGCCAATCCCACCGAGGCGATCAAGAACAATGTATTCGGAACGCTCAATGTGGCCGAATGTGCCGATAAATACAGGGCAAAGAAGTTCGTGCTCATATCCACGGACAAGGCGGTGAACCCAACCAATATCATGGGCGCCACCAAGCGGATCGCAGAGCTGGTGATACAGGCTATGGGCCGCCACAGCAAGACGGAGTTTGCAGCAGTAAGGTTTGGAAATGTGCTGGGTAGCAACGGCAGCGTGATACCGCTGTTCAGGAAGCAGATCGAGCAGGGTGGGCCTGTGACGGTGACCCATCCGGAGGTCATCCGGTATTTCATGACGATCCCCGAAGCGGTGCAGCTGGTGATCCAGGCGGGTGCCATGGCGAAGAACGGCGACATATTCGTGCTGGATATGGGCCAGCCGGTGAAGATATGTGATCTGGCAAGAAAGCTGATCAAGCTTTCAGGCTTTGAACCCGATGAGGATATCAAGATTGAGTTCACAGGCTTGAGACCCGGTGAAAAGCTTTACGAGGAACTCCTGATGGCGGAGGAAGGCCTGATGGCCACCAGAAATGACAAGATATTTATTGCTCACCCGGTTTCTACAGATCTTGCCGTGCTGAAAAGAGAGCTGGAAATATTGAAGGAAATCACGCAGTCCAGCAGTGAGGATATTTCGGAATACATCAAGTCCATTGTGCCAACCTATAATAAAGCGGAAAACGGCGGCTGAGAGCAAACGGCCGCATTTTTCCGTATAAAAAATCCCACCAAAGACCGAAATAAACAACCTGCCGCGATACAGACATTTTGCTGTATAATGGAGTATATATGGATAGCTTTGATAGCCATGTATTATTTTGCTGTTTATATATAAAACAACTACCGGAAGGGGGCTTTCATCAGGGTGAAACGATTGATAGCCATAACTGCTGCGGCGGTGATGCTGGCACTGCCGGCCCAGGCGGCCGCCGAAGCAAAGACACCGCTTTCCTTTGAGCGTGCGGTGGCGTTGATGGATTTGAACAATACGACGTTAAAAAAGCTGCAGCGTGCGGAGAGCGACGCGCTGAGGCAATATAAGAGCAATGCCGAAAGCGCGAAGAACATCGATGTGAATGGTTTCACGGTAAAATTCGGCAACGAGGAGACCTATATTACATACGACCCGGAAACCAAATTAATGATGAGGAAAGTAAAGGAGCTGTATCCTGAGCAGATGAAATTCTCCTGGGAAGCGACACAGGCAAACCGGATCATCACCGGGCAGTCCCTCAAAACGGCCTTGCGCGGGGTGTTCTTCGGACTGTACAACGCCCAGGCCGATTATCAACTCAAACAGAAGCAGCTTGCATTTTCCGCCGATATAAACCGGCAGGATCAGCTCAAGCTGAAGAACGGCATGCTGACCTCCCTTGATCTGGAGGAGTCGGAGTATAACCTGCTCAAAGCACAGAAGGATACGGATGCTGCAAGAAGGAATCTGGACAATGCGACCAGGAACTTTAACCAGTTTGTCGGGGTGACTTCCAAAACACAGTTTACACAGATCATATATGAGGATACCCTGTCGCATCCTCAGTGGAAACCAGTGGAGGAGTATGTTGATGCGGCGCTGGCCAACCGGTTTGATATCGTGAGCATCAGAAAGCAGGTCGCATTGAAAGAACAGGAAAAGAAGCTGATTGAGTCCAGCTACATATACAAGATCAGTACAACGGCGCAGGATGAATACGAACGGCTCCTGAACGACCTGGAAGCCCTCAGCCTCGATCTGGAGGGAATGCGGCTGTCCATTATCAATGAAATCAAAAATGCCTATGTGGATGTGATCAATACCGGCAAGAGCGTGGATAACCTGAATAATACGCTGAAGCTCCAACGCAGCAGCTATGCCAATATGCAGGCAAGATACAAGGCCGGCCTTATCTCCAAAAACATGCTGACCCAGGCCGAGCTGGGCCTGATGCAGGTGGAAAACGGCTACAAGGCTGCACTTTATGATTATAACACCAGAATTATGCGGTTTAAAAATGCTACCGGGATCGGTCCGGGTTATTGAGAGGTGCGAAGATGAAAAAAATCATTACTGTAATCACATTGCTTGCTGTTTTATTATCTTTTCCTATCGTAGCTGCGGCAGAGACTGCAGGCGCAGCCGATGCGGCTGCTTCAGCGGCAGGTACGGTTCCTGCTTTGGATGCCGGAACGGAATATACGGTGTCAAAGCTGCAGGAAATGGCTGTTGGTAACAGCCGGCAGGCAATGGTCGACAATGTTGAAATTAAAAAGAAGGAAATGACGGTCAGGACAGTGAGGTCGGATGTGAACGCCATGAGTGACAGCATCCTGAGCATAACCAAGCCTGTGGACGTCAAACTGGAGCTGGATGCGGCAAAAAAAACGAAGCAGGACAATCTGAACCAGCTGAAGGTGGATGTTTTTAAAACGGCTCAGAAAATTCTGCTGTGCGGCAGTGAAATAGAGCTTCAGGAGCAGAAGCTGGCCATTGCGCAAGAGAAGCTTGAGATGGCAAAAGCCCGGTTCAAGGCCTCCGCCATTACCCAGAACGAGCTGGATTCGGCATTGTACGACGTGGAGAGCAGCAAGGTAAACCTTACCAATGTGAAGGAAAAGCGCAGCTCTCTGTATATGGAGCTCAAAAAGCTGCTGAATCAGCCGTTGAACGCCGAACCTGTAAAGCTTGCAGGTGAATTGAGGCAGGAAGCGTTTGAGGACATCGACGTGGATTTCACATTGAATGGCCTTTATAAAACCGAGACCTCCGTATACAAGGCGGCGGGTAAGCTTGATATTGCTCAGACCGCCATGGACCTGGCAGCGAAGCTTTACAAAAAGGGCGACCTGACCTATGACAGCTGCGTCATGGATCTGGAAGAGGCAAAGCTGGATTTTTCGGGAGCAAAGACGGCACTGGATGCAAAGGTTAAAAACCAGTACAACGACATGGTCAACAGGCTGGACAATCTGGAGCTGGCGGACAAATATGCGGCTCTGGCAAAGAAAAAGCTTGCCAGCGCACAGGTGAAGTTCGACAGGGGAACCATCAGCAGAGAAGCTTTCATGA
>JAEZMC010000118.1 GCA_023435805.1 Bacillota bacterium
GGCAGGTTCAGGATCACTTTAACCATCTGCTGTATCTGTGCCTTTTCCGCCCTTCCGTAGCCAACTACCGCCTGCTTTACCTGCAGCGGCGTATATTCAAAAACCTCAGCTCCCGATCTGGCTGCGGCGGCCAGGGCAATTCCTCTTCCATGGGCAGCCATAATCGCAGTCTTAATATTCTTGTTAAAAAACAGTTCTTCTACTGAAATGGCGTCAGGCTTGTACTTCTCTATCACGCCGCTCAATCCCTCATCCAGCTCCAAAAGCCGTCTGGCGAATGGCGTCGTGGCCTTTGTCAGAACCGCCCCGTATTCCAGCGGCGAAAATTTGTTCCCCTCGTATTTTACTACACCATACCCTGTGATTGCAAATCCAGGGTCAATCCCCATGATGATCATTCAACCCCGCCTTTGAATATTTATAATCAATATTGCATAATTATACATTGTGTTGTATAATCTTTATAAATAAAAAACTCAACTTACCTGTGAACATTTTAGCATAGTTACGGAGGAATTTATATGAGTCAGAAGGAAAAAGTGGTACTTGCGTATTCAGGCGGTCTGGACACATCCATAATCATACCGTGGCTGAAAGAAAATTACGATTACGAGGTCATCGCCATGGCCGGTGACGTAGGTCAGGGAGAAGAGCTGGCACCGCTGAACGAAAAAGCGATCAAAACCGGCGCCAGCAAAATATACATTGAAGACCTGAAAGAAGAATTTATCACCGATTTCATCTACCCAACCCTGAAGGCCAACGCGGTTTATGAGGGAAAATATCTGCTGGGCACCTCCTTTGCCAGGCCCATCATTGCAAAAAGGATGGTGGAAATCGCACTGAAGGAAGGCGCAACCGCCATATGTCACGGCGCAACAGGCAAGGGCAACGACCAGGTTCGTTTCGAGCTGACTGTAAAGGCGCTGGCTCCGCATCTTAAGATCATCGCTCCCTGGAGGATCTGGGATATCAAATCCAGAGAGGATGCCATCGATTATGCAGCCGCACGAAACATCCCCATACCGGTTACCAAAAAGGACAACTACAGCATGGACAGGAATCTATGGCACTTGAGCCACGAGGGTTCCGACCTGGAAGACCCATGGAACGAGCCGCAGTATGACAAGCTGCTCAAGCTTATGGTTTCGCCGGAAAAAGCACCCGACAAGCCGACCTATGTCGAGATCTATTTTGAAAAAGGTGTGCCCAAGAAGGTCAACGGCGTTGAATACTCCCCTATTGAATTGATCGAGGTGCTGAACGCCGATGGCGGAGCAAATGGGGTAGGTATCATCGACATGGTCGAAAACCGGCTGGTGGGTATGAAGTCCAGAGGTGTATACGAAACCCCGGGCGGCACGATTCTCTACGCAGCACACCGTGAACTGGAGCTGCTCTGCCTCGACAGGGACACTCTTCACTACAAGGACATTGTTTCACAGCGTTTTGCCGAGCTGGTCTATTTCGGACAGTGGTATACGCCGCTGCGTGAAGCGCTTTCCGCCTTTGTGGACAGCACCCAGAAAAATGTCACCGGAACTGTGCGCATGAAGCTTTACAAGGGCAACTGCATGCCGGCCGGCGCGCAGTCGCCCTATTCGCTCTACAGTGAAGAGCTTTCCACCTTCGGAAGGGACGCTGTTTACAACCAGAAGGATGCCGAAGGCTTTATCAACCTCTTCGGCCTGCCCATCAAGGTAAAAGCATTGATGGAGCAGCAGCAGGGTAAATAAACCGGCAATACGGACAGAATAACTGGCGTCACCGTACGAGCAGAAACAGACTGAGAGGTAATTAGGTATGAAACTCTGGGGGGGCAGGTTTGCTTCGGGAACAGATAAATCAGTGGATGATTTCAACTCGTCCATACGGTTTGATCAAAGGCTTTACAAGCAGGATATTGAAGGCAGCATTGCACACGCGACCATGCTGGGCAAATGCGGGATTATCCCGGCGCAGGATGCGGAACGGATTTGCTCGGCATTGGCAGAAATCCTGTCCGATATTGAGAATGGCCTGGTTCAATTTGAGGTGGATGCGGAAGATATTCACATGAATATAGAAAAAATACTGATTTCCAGAATCGGGGACACCGGCAAAAAGCTGCATACAGGCCGAAGCCGGAACGACCAGGTGGCGCTGGACATCCGGATGTACCTGAAAGCTGAAACGAATGCCATCAAGGGCATGTTGATGGAGCTGCTGGAAACCCTCCTTTCCATTTCGAAACAGCACCTGAATACCATCCTGCCCGGCTACACCCATTTACAAAGGGCGCAGCCGATTACACTGGCCCATCATATGATGGCTTACTTCCAGATGTTCAAACGGGATATCTGCAGGCTGGAGGACTGTTATAAGAGGATGGATGTCATGCCGCTGGGCTCTGGCGCACTGGCAGGCACCACCTACCCTCTGGACAGACAATTTGTTGCCGACCGGCTGGGCTTTTCCTCCATTACCGAAAACAGTCTGGATGCCGTCAGCGACAGGGACTTTGCCATTGAACTTGCTTCCTGCATCGCCATGATTATGATGCATCTGAGCCGTCTCAGCGAAGAATTGGTACTCTGGTCCTCCGGTGAATTTTCCTTCGTTGAAATGGATGACGCCTACAGCACCGGCAGCAGCATCATGCCCCAGAAGAAAAACCCCGACGTGGCGGAGCTGGTCAGGGGCAAGTCCGGCAGAGCCTACGGCGCGCTGATGGCGCTCCTTACCGTGATGAAATCGCTGCCGCTGGCCTATAACAAGGACATGCAGGAGGATAAGGAAGCCATTTTCGACGCGGTGGACACTGTAAAAATGTGTCTGCCGGTATTCACCAAAATGCTTGCCACAATGAAAGTAAGGAAGGAAAATATGTACCGGGCGGCCCAGGGCGGCTTCACCAATGCCACCGATGTTGCGGACTACCTGGTTAAAAAGGGCATCCCTTTCCGAAGCGCCCACGAAATCATCGGAAAAATGGTATTGTACTGTATCCGCGAGAATAAGGCCATTGAAGAGCTTTCTCCCGACGAATTGCAAAGCTTCTCCGACAGGATCGGGCCGGATGTTTATACGGAAATCAGCCTGGAGAAATGCGTATCGGGCCGGAGTATTCCTGGGGGGCCTGCCATGGAAAGTGTAAAAGCCTCCATCGAAAGCGGTTACCAATTCATGGCGAGCCGATAAGTGTGCCACATTGCTTGTGCGAAATAAAAGTCATAGGTGGATATGTTGGCCAGCTGTCAACCAGCAGATGCCTTCCGGCTGCCATGCGGCAGGAATTAAGTAATTTTCAGGCATTGGCGCGGATGAATTGCTGCGCCGCCCATCAGGGAGCCGTTTCCAGATATATTTTCAACTCGCCCAGCTTTTGTTGAAGCGCTTCGCTTATGGGTGTTCCAGGATAGATATAGCTCTCGAAATCATGCGTAGCTGCTTCTGCCCGGCCATGGAAGATCAGGCTCAGATACGTATCGGAATCTCCTGTATTATTCCTGGTGTGACAGATTTCAACCAACTCCTTAATCAGCGCCGCATCACTTATATCCATGCTGCTTCCGACAGGGCTGAAGCCTTTACCGTTTCTATACGGGGTCATCTTAAAAGGCTGCAGCGTCACTCGGTCGATCTCTTCCGGCAACAACATGACGGATTTATAATATCCGTTGTTCTCCAGCCATGAATATAGAGAATCGAAGCTGCTTCTCAGGCTATAATTCTGTTTGCGGTCATTCCGGTCGGTAATCTGTATATAAGTATACTCGCCCCCGGGATCCATAATTTCCTTGTAGTCTGCATCG
>JAEZMC010000192.1 GCA_023435805.1 Bacillota bacterium
TCGGACAGGTGCTGGAAGTGCATCTCGGCTACGCAGCCAAAGCATTGGGCTGGAAGATCGCCACACCCGTTTTTGACGGCGCGACGGAAGATGATATCATTGAAACCCTCAAGAAGGCTGGGCTTTCGGCGGACGGCAAAACCGTACTCTATGACGGCCGGACGGGAACACCGTTTGAAAACCGTGTAACGGTCGGATACATGTATATCCTGAAGCTTGCGCATCTGGTAGACGACAAGATCCATGCCCGTTCCACAGGTCCGTACTCCCTTGTTACGCAGCAGCCGCTGGGCGGTAAAGCGCAATTCGGCGGACAGCGGTTCGGAGAAATGGAAGTGTGGGCTCTTGAGGCGTACGGCGCTGCCTATACGCTGCAGGAAATCCTTACCGTCAAGTCGGACGACGTGGTGGGCAGGGTGAAGACCTATGAATCCATCGTCAAGGGTGAGAACGTTCCCGAGCCGGGCATTCCTGAATCCTTCAAGGTATTGATCAAGGAACTGCAAAGCCTTGCCCTGGATGTCAAGGTATATTCCGAAGAACGCGAGGAAATTGCCATCAAGGAATCCACGGAGGATGAGCTTGAGGAATTGAACGTGAATATCGAAGGCCGTGAGGACGAAACACCGCTGACTGATTATGAAGAGATCGGCGACGACATCATAGACGACGATATGGATATGGACGATTTCGACCTCGGAGAAATCGGAAGTACCGGAGATAATCTGGACGAAACGCTGGGCGAGGATTTGTTCTCAGAGGATGAGGACTTTGCCGATAACCTGGATGATGAAGATTTCTAGAGGCGAGGGGACACACCTCTGCAAGAAGAAATACTCCGCGGGACGAGGAATGTCCCCTTTTGAAAGGAGAATGAACCATGTTTGAATTGAACAATTTTGATGCGATAAAAATTGGTTTGGCTTCCCCCGAGAAAGTCAGAGAGTGGTCGAGGGGCGAGGTAAAAAAACCTGAAACTATCAACTACAGGACTTTGAAACCGGAAAGGGACGGCCTTTTCTGTGAAAGGATATTCGGACCGCAGAAGGACTGGGAATGTCACTGCGGCAAATATAAAAGAATACGCTACAAGGGCATTGTATGCGACAGATGCGGCGTTGAAGTGACCCGCTCCAAGGTAAGAAGAGAGCGCATGGGGCATATCGAACTGGCTGCGCCTGTTTCACACATCTGGTACTTCAAGGGCATCCCCAGCAGAATGGGCTTGATACTTGACATGTCCCCGAGAGCGCTGGAGAAGATACTCTATTTTGCTTCCTATGTAGTTATTGATCCCGGGCAGACTCCGCTTTCCAAGAAGCAGATTCTGACGGAAAAGGAATACAGGGACAGCGTTGACAAATTCGGATATAAATTCAAGGCGGCCATGGGTGCCGAAGCCGTCAAAGAACTGCTGGCAGAGCTGGACCTTGAAAAGCTCTCAAAAGAGCTGAGAGCGGACCTCGAGGATGCCTCCGGCCAGAAGCGTGTCAGAACCATCAAGCGGCTTGAGGTGGTGGAAGCCTTCAGGCTTTCACAAAACAGGCCGGAATGGATGATTATGGATGTCGTGCCGGTTATTCCGCCGGAGCTGCGCCCGATGGTGCAGCTGGATGGAGGCAGATTTGCCACTTCGGATCTGAATGACCTGTACAGGCGTGTGATCAACAGGAACAATCGTCTGAAAAGGCTGCTGGATCTTGGCGCACCGGACATTATTGTAAGAAATGAGAAGAGGATGCTGCAGGAAGCTGTGGATGCCCTCATTGATAACGGCAGAAGGGGCAGGCCGGTTACAGGTCCTGGAAACAGGCCGTTGAAATCCCTTTCTGATATGCTCAAGGGCAAACAGGGACGCTTCCGCCAAAACCTGCTTGGAAAACGTGTTGACTATTCCGGCCGTTCGGTTATCGTTGTTGGGCCGGAGTTGAAGATATTCCAGTGCGGTCTGCCGAAGGAAATGGCATTGGAGCTCTTTAAGCCCTTTGTGATGAAAAAGCTTGTCAATGACGGGCTGGCGCATAATATTAAAAGCGCCAAGAGGATGGTGGAGAGAGTACGCAATGAAGTCTGGGATGTGCTGGAAGAAGTCATCAAGGAGCATCCGGTGCTGCTGAACCGCGCACCTACGCTTCACAGGCTCGGTATTCAGGCCTTTGAGCCCGTTCTGGTCGAGGGCAGGGCGCTGAAACTGCACCCGCTGGTATGTACCGCTTACAATGCGGACTTTGACGGCGACCAGATGGCCGTTCACGTACCACTTTCTGCTGAAGCTCAATCCGAAGCCAGATTCCTGATGCTTTCAGCCAACAACCTGCTGGCGCCGAAGGATGGCAGGCCAATTACCGTTCCGACACAGGATATGGTTCTCGGCAGCTACTACCTGACCATAGAACGGGATGGCGAACCGGGCGAGGGTAAGATTTTCGGCTCCCTGAACGAAGCCGTCATGGCTTATGAATCCGGATACCTGGGACTCCACGCCAAAATCAAGGTCAGGGTCAACAAGGAGATCGACGGGGAGACGAAAACAAAGCTTATAACCGCCACGGTGGGCAAGCTGCTGTTTAACGAAGCGATCCCGCAGGATCTGGGCTTTGTTGACAGGTCTGATCCCGAAAAGTTTTTTGACCTGGAAGTTACCAACCTGGTTACAAAGAAAGAGCTCGGAAAGATCATTGACAAGTGCATCAAGGCTCATGGTACGACGGAAACAGCTATTGTTCTGGACAGGATCAAGGCACTTGGTTTTAAATACTCTACGAAGGGTGCGATCACGGTCAGCGTTTCGGACATGGTTATCCCGGATGTAAAGAAGAAATATATCGATGAGACGGAAGAAAGAATAGACAACATTACAAAGATGTACAAGAGGGGTCTTATCTCTGAAGAAGAGAGATACAACTCTGTTATACAGGCCTGGACCGAAACCGGTGAGAATCTGACGCAGGCATTGCTGTCCCAGCTTGACCGGTTCAACCCGATATTCATGATGTCGCAGTCCGGTGCGCGCGGCAGCATCAGCCAGATCAAACAGCTTTCCGGTATGAGAGGCCTCATGGCTGATACATCGGGTAAAACGCTGGAAATACCGATCCGTGCTAATTTCCGCGAAGGTCTGAATGTACTGGAGTACTTCATATCCACCCACGGCGCCAGAAAACGTCTTGCCGATACGGCGCTCAGAACCGCGGACTCCGGTTACCTGACCCGCCGTCTGGTTGACGTCAGCCAGGATGTTATCGTAAGAGAAATAGACTGCGGTACCAGGA
>JAEZMC010000210.1 GCA_023435805.1 Bacillota bacterium
CGCAGTACGATGAATATCCATACCAGAAGCGGGTATGCGAGCATCTCGGCATCCGTCACAAAACGATTCAGTTCAGTAACGATGAAATACCGGCGCTGATCAGAAAAATCATCTGGCATACGGAAACACCGCTGCTAAGAGCCGGGCCTGTACCGCTTTACAAGCTTTCCGGCCTGGTGAATGAAAACAGGGTGAAGGTGGTCCTTTCCGGGGAAGGGGCCGATGAGCTGTTCGGAGGCTATGATATTTTCAGGGAGACCAAGATCAGGAACTATTTGCGGAAGCATCCCGACTCCGCCTTCAGGCAGCAGCTCTTCAGGAAGGTCAACCGGTTTTCCGGCAGCCTGATGCAGAACGCAACGACGGGCAGCCTGAACTATTTCTATATGCACGGCTGCGAGGATATACTATTGGACTCCCATTATACACGGTGGAGGCAGTTCGGCTTTTTTGAACGCTTCCTGTCGGACGGTGCAAGATCCATGGCTCTGCAAAGCCGCCAGCCGGATTATTACGGTTCCCTGAAGCTTGATTCCGTGCAGGAGATGAAGGGCTGGTCAGATGTACAGCGCAGCCAGTATTTTGAAATCAAAACCTTCCTGTCACAGTACCTTCTGTCTTCTCAAGGCGACAGGATATCCATGGCCAATTCGGTGGAAGTCCGTTTTCCCTTTCTTGACGATGAGCTGGTGGAATATTGCATGTCATTGAACGATCGCTATAAAATCAAGGGGTTGAATGAAAAATACATACTTAAAAAAATCGCTGAAAAATATTTGCCTCATGACCTTGTGAACAGAAGGAAATTTCCGTACCGCTCGCCGGTGGAAGCACGGGCGATGCTGAACCATGCCTATATCAAATACCTGCTTTCGGAAGAGGCCCTGCTGAGGTTCGATCTGTTCAATGCTGCTAAAATCACCGGGTTTATCAATGGCATTTCAGCCAGGGATTCCTTGAGTGAAAGGGAAACCATGCTTTTTATGGGTGTGCTGACCTTCCAGATTTTGTGCGACCTGTTTGAGATGGATACAAACCGCGGCTCCATGCCGGTAAGGGGTAATACCTGTGTTTAACATGATCAGATATTTGTTTGGATGCCTTCGAAAAGCATACCTGCTTTTTGTGCATGATATGAAGCTGATGAAGCTGCGGCTCAAAGGTGCGCAAATCGGCAAGGAAACGTGGATACTGGTGGATTTGTTCAGACAGGCCGGTATCAAGCCCGACAGGCTCAAAATCGGAAACAGCTGTGTGATCTGCGCGGATACGGTATTTACGTGCGGCGACGGGTACGGCATTCTATTGAAAAGAGACAGCAGCAAGGAGCGGTTTGATGATGGTATTACAATCCATGACAACTGCTTTATCGGTACCGGCGCGGTCATCCTGAACGGCCTGAGCATCGGGCCGAATGCGATCGTAGGTGCGGGGGCGGTGGTGTTCGGCGATGTCAGGCCGAATACCTGCGTAGCCGGCAATCCCGCCAGATATATCTGCGATACGGAGGCTTATGCAAGAATTTCGGAAAAGAACCTGATCAAAGGGTATAGAGAAATGAAAAAACGGAATCTGAATAAAAGTGATTTTCTGGTCGCGCATTTCTGGAAGCAGGATGGGATATGACCGGAATATCGGGGAAGGAAAGCCTATGAGGGCAAGGGTATTGATCTCCGCAGTGCTTATACTGGCGGCTTCCGTTTCCGTCGGTTTTACGCTGCGTTATGAGACCGTGAAAACGATGGTTGAGCCGGATGCGACGAAAAGAGTATTCATCCTGCTGGGACAGTCCAATATGGACGGTTACGGCAGATGGCTTGAATACCCTGACAGTATGCGGTTGAAGAGAAATGACATTCTCATTCTCAGGAATGGGCGGTGGGTACCGATGGTGCCGGACCAGCAGTACAACGGACCGGAAATCAGCTTCGCACATGCAATGAAGAAGCAATTTCCGGACGACATCATCTCCATTATCAAGGTTTCCGCAGGCGGGGCTGGAATCAGGGCATTCATTCCGGACTGGACAAAGGAAGTTGCCGATATTTCCGAGGATGCCTATCACGGACCCCTCTACAAAAAGCTGAAGGAACAGATCGATATCGCAAAAAGCGACCCCGGCGTGGTTTTCTGCGGTGTTTTGTGGAAGCAGGGAGAAAAGGACGCAATAAAGAAATCCTATGCGGAGGGCTATCTGGGGTATCTGAAGGAAATTATCAGTCAAATCCGCAAGGATACCGGGGTTGACAATTTGCCGCTCTATATTGCCACCTATTTTGATGTGGAGACCGCTGAACGGATGATCGAAAATCATATGTTTGAGGACCGGGAGGCTGCATTGGAGATCACTGCAGCGCATAACCGGGCGGCGGAGGAAATCAGCGACACCTATGTCATCCGCCACGGGACGCTGCCGGTGATCCGGGACGGCGTACATTTTACGACGGGTGGGCTTGTCACGCTCGGCAACCTTTATGCACAGGAAGTCATTAAAAATTATAAAGAGGGCAGGACGCCTTCGGATAACACAGGGCGGACGGCACGAAGCGGGGTGGGGCAATGAACGGACAGGAGCCGCTGAGGATCTGCTTTGTCATGTTCGGTGCCTATCCGCTGTTTAACCGGAAGGTGAAGGAAACCTTCGGAGGCTCGGAGGTGGAGCTGTATAATCTGGCCGTGTATTTTGCCGGCATGGAGCATACCAGGGTAGATTTCATCGTGGGAGATTACGGACAGGAGGATACGGAAACGTATCGGAATATTTCATTGATAAAAGTAAAATATATGCATTTTACAAGGTATACGTCCTTCTTCCATAAGCTTTTACGGTATTTTCACCTGTTTAAAACACTGCTGAGGCAGGATGCGGACATCTATATGACAAAAACAGCCACTGAGCTGCTGGGATGGCTTGTGATCTTCAAAAAGCTCCTCAAACGCAGGAAGGTCATATTCAGATTGGGGAGCGACAAGGATGCCGACGCTGCATTCTGGAAGCATGATATCAAGCTTTTCCGCCTGTATAAGCTCGGGCTGAGACATTGTGACCTGGTTTATGTCCAGTCCCGGAACCAGAGGCAGTTGCTGCTGGACAACTTCGGTGTGGATGGCAGGGTGGTGAAAAATGCATTTTACCTGCCCCAAACAGAGAACGCGCCGGAGAAACAGTATATTCTATGGGTTTCGAGGTGTGAACCGATAAAAAGACCGTTGATTTTTGTAGAGCTGGCGAGGAGGCTGCCTGAGGAAAAATTTGTGATCATCATGCCTCATGCGCAGACGGCGGACAAAGCAAAGGATGAAATCATAGACGGAATCATTTCCGAGGTCAGAAGGGCCTCGGAGGAACTGCCGAACCTGACCTATCTGGACTATGTACCGTTCCGCAGCATACAAGGCTATTATGACAATGCAAGGCTGTTTGTGAACACCTCGGAGTACGAAGGCTTTCCGAACAGCTTCATACAGGCCTGTGCGGGCGGGACGGCGATTTTGTCCCTGAGGGTCAACCCGGACGGCTTTTTGTCAGAGTATGAGCTTGGGTATTGCTGCGAAGACAGCGTGGAAAGAGCGGTTCAATTTATCAGGGACCTTGACGGTGAGCGTGCCGGAAGACTGGGAGAACGTGCGCGCGACTATGTGCGGCACAACCATGATATTTCAGTAATTGGAAAAATCTATCTGGAGGATTTCATCAGGTTGTCCGGTAATCCATATGAGGTGAAGGTGTCTCCCGTATGAACAGGTTAAAGATTTGCATTGTGGCGCTGCGTGCGCTGCCCTTGTTTCACGGCGATTATGATAGCGAGCACGTGATCGGCGGGGCGGAGGTCAACATGTATCAACTGGCTCGCTGCTTTTCCGGGATGAAGAATATTGAGGTAAAAGTTCTGGTCGATGATCTGGGGCAGCCAAAGGCTTATAAAAAGGAAGGCATTGAGCTGATCAGGCTGGGACGTTCCGGCAG
>JAEZMC010000358.1 GCA_023435805.1 Bacillota bacterium
GCTGATCTTCTCATACGTCCTGCCAATGTTTTTTTCAAGCTTGAACACGATAATCTCAATCAACGGCATGGTCACCAGGCTGATGAGCGCAAGCTTCCAGTTGAGCATAAACAGTATGACTGTAGCTACAACGAAATAAATACACTGTTCCAGAAAAAGCATGAAGCCAAAGCATATCGCGTGCAAAATATTATCCGTATCTTCTTTTATCCTGGACATGAGCTCTCCGGTATTATTCTCGTCAAAGTATGAGAAAGACAGCTTTTGAATATGGTCAAACAGCCGCTTTCTCAAATCCAGTATTACTTTGGAGCTCGACAGGTCAAAGCCGTATTCCTTCGTATAGCCGAGGATCGCACGTCCGATGGTTATACCGGCCAGTGCCAGTAGTGCGGTTTTCAGATACGGCATGTCACCGTTCAGAACGACCCGGTCTACAATCTGCCCGATAAAGTAAGGATTGTACATATCCAGTCCGATTGCTATCAGCATTGCTGTTACAGCAATCCCATAGGTCAGCCATTGTTTTTTCATTAATTTTAACAGTCTTTTCAATCAAATACCCCCTTGCTGCTGCAAGCAAATCAATATCCGGTTGCAGCAGAGTTGTTGTCCTGCTTTCCTCTGTTGGATTTCACACCAAACGTTTCACTTACCCCAATCGATTGCTCCGAAGCTTACAGACGCGAAAAATTGGCCAAAGATGAAATTTCCATGGCCTTCAAAGAAGTAAAATAAAGGTCATGGGCTGTCCCCGTGACCTTTCTCATTTCCATAGACAATCTGAAAGTCAGATGGGACCTTGAGATGAGGCAGGGTTATCAGCGATTGCAGTTCCTGCAGCTTTATCAGCACTATTGAATTCAGTGACGGTTATTATTTCAAACGTACGTGCCATATTCAACATCTTCCTGCCTCCTTGAACTAATATTTGTCAAACCAACAACCTCTATGTTAAAACAAAACCTATGCAAAGTCAAGAAACATTTTACATTTTATTACCATTTCATATTACAGCACTATCCTGCGTCCAGCCGGACAATGGTGTTTTTTCATCCAGATGGCTGGGCAGATTCAAGCTGAGCTAAAAGGATCGTCCTGTAATAACTGCAAAGATTAGGCTTCTAAATAGCGTTCATTATTGTTACTTTCGGGTTACAATATGTTTAAAAAAAGTTAAATCAACAGGTAATAAGGCAAAGAATGTAGAAATATCTTGTCGTAACCATATTCCGGTTAAATATGACAAGAAGGAGTAAGTAATGAAATATTTTTTTAAAACGATAGTTGTACTATTCATGCTTTTAATTCTACCGTTTTCACTGGTATCGGCAGATACGGAAACAATGGATAAAAAGGAAATGCGCGGTTTATGGGTTGCATCGGTTGTAAATATCGATTATCCGTCCAAGCCCACGACCAATCCGGAGTTGTTGAAAAGCGAAGCGGTAATCATATTGGATAATGCAAAGAATATGGGTTTGAACGCGGTTTTCCTGCAAATCAGGCCTACCTCCGATTCTTTTTATAAGTCTTCTTATTTCCCCTGGTCCAAATACCTGACGGGCAGCCAGGGCCTGGCACCCGACGGAGGTTTCGATCCTCTTGCCTTCTGGGTATCCGAAGCGCACAAACGCGGCATTGAGCTCCATGCGTGGATCAATCCGTACAGGATAACAAAAAAGACGGCATCGGAAGCAAGTCCCACTACCGGCATGCTGCATCCCACACATCCTGCCCGCCTGCATCCGGAGTGGGTGGTGAAATATTCGGACAGCAACCTCTATTTCGACCCGGGTATACCGGAGGTTCGAAAGCTGATTGTCGACAGTGTTCTGGAAGTGGTCAACAACTATGATGTGGATGGAATCCATTTTGACGACTATTTTTATCCAGGCAGGAATTTCAACGATGCAAAAACCTATGCCGCTTATGGTAAAGGCTACAGGGATATAGGCGATTGGCGCAGAAACAACGTGAATACGCTTGTCTCGGATGTTTCGAAGGCTATTAAAGCTACCGGAAAAAATGTGCGTTTCGGGATCAGTCCATTCGGTATCTGGGCAAACAAGTCCACCAATTCATTGGGCAGCGATACAAAAGGTATGGAGTCATACTATGACCACTATGCCGACTCCAGAAAATGGGTCAAGGATGGCATGATCGATTATATCACTCCGCAGCTTTACTGGAATATAGGATATTCCATCGCGGATTACAGCAAGCTGTTGACCTGGTGGAAAAATACGGTCAGCGGCACGCCAGTCGATCTGTACATAGGGCATGCTGCCTACCGGGCAGGGAATTCAAGCTCATCGAGTCCATGGTATGGTGTTTCCGAGATCGAGAAGCAGCTGGCGTTAAATGAAAAAACCACCGAAGTGAAAGGAAGTATTTTTTACAATTATTCCTCGCTTGCAAAGCTGCCCGGTCTGGGTGCCACAATCAGGACCATTTATGAAAAGCGTGACGGTATTGTACCGGTAACACCCGTGTCCGTTTCAAGACCCTCAGGCAATATTTCAACGAGTTACACCACATATTACCTGAACGGTGCCTCCGACCCCGGCAAACCGCTATTGCTGAACGGCAAACCGGTAGAAAACCGTTCGTCCAAGGGCTTTTTTGGAGTCCTTGTGAACCTTGAGGCAGGCAGCAACATATTCACTCTGTCACAGGACGGTTCTTACGTAACCCGCGTGATATACAGAAATACCGGTACACAAGCAGCTGAAAAAATGAGCAAGGCTGAAATACCGGTGAATTCAGCATTTCCCCAGTCTCAGGAATACAGGAAGCCGGGTGAAAAAATAACGTTGTCCTGCCAGGCTCCCGCCGGATCAAAGGTGACCGTCAAAATAGGCGGCAAAACATATGCAATGAAAGCGTCGGGAACATCCTCGGGCAGTGGAGGTCTGTATCCTGCCAAATACACCTATACCTATACCATCCCGACATACAGCGGTGCACCGCGTACGATTGATCTCGGAGCACCGGTATACACCATGACTTACAAGGGAAGTGTGAAGACCAGGAATGCGCCTGCAAAAATCGGTGTGATCCTGCCCGGTGCTCCTTTCTATGCAGAAGTGTCCAAAACGGTTATTGATACCTATGAGACTGCAAACTCGGCAAACGGTTCAGCTTTTGAGCTTTACAGGGGTATGGTCGATTATGTAACAGGAATGACCGGGAGCTATGCGAGATTGTCGTCGGGCCTTTGGGTATTGAAGTCCAACATTTCCACCTATACTTCCAAAGCGCATTTGAAGCCGGTGATTGGAAGCGCTGAATACAAAACGGGCAGCCATTGGGACACCCTGAAGCTGACCTATCCCTCTTCGCTTGCGGCAACAGCCTCCTTTGACGGCAGTCTGCTCAAATTAAACATATCTGCCGCTTCCTCCGGTGTGATTCCCACACTGCCCGCTGATGCGCTGTTTTCATCCGCTGCCTTTACTGCCAACGGCATACAGGGGCAATATACATTGACACTCAAGCCAGGTCAAAAGCTCGAAGGCTATTATATTGAAAAAACCGTTGATGGAGTCATTCTCAATATAAAGAGGCCAGTGCGGGTATCCGCTTCCGGCAGCAGCCCTCTGGCCGGTATTACAATCATGCTCGATCCGGGGCACGGGGGCAGCGATAGCGGAGCTCAGGGGCCTCTCGGCCTTGCATACGCAGAAAAAACGATCAACCTGAATACGGCACTGAAGCTGAGAACGGAATTGGAGTTGCTCGGAGCAAAAGTGCTGATGACAAGGACTGCAGACGTGACCCTGTCGCTTGCAGACAGGCTTGCCGCTTCAAGAAATGCAAAACCGGACATGTTTCTTTCCGTACATGCCAACAGTATGGCGGACAATGTAGACATTTCAAAAATAAACGGCTTTTCCGTACATTACAAGGAAACTCTGGCCAAGCCTCTGTCCGAGGCACTGCTGGGTGGTGCCACTGCGATAGGCCGTACCGACAAAGGTATACGTTACAATAATTTCTATGTTGTCAGAGGTACCTGGGCGCCTTCCATGCTGATAGAAAACGGTTTTGTGCCAAACCCCGGCGAATTTGAACTGCTGATCAGTGAAGAAGAACAGACAAGGCTGGCCAAAAGCCTGGCCAGCAGTATCACCAATTATTTCACCGGGTATTAACCGGATACGATAAGAGGGGACGGTTCTGCAGTGACTAACGATAAGATGGGGACGGTTCTACAG
>JAEZMC010000394.1 GCA_023435805.1 Bacillota bacterium
CCTTCCGGTAAAGAGAGGAATGCCATATGGACAGTAAAAAACGCAGAAAAATATTTGAAAAAAGTATTGAAACCATATTCCTCGCATGTGCGGGCATATCGATATTGTCCGTTATCGTCATAACGGCTTACGTATTTGCCAAGGGCTCTCCCGCTATTTTCAAGGTGGGTGTCCTGCAATTTCTGACGGGTACCTCCTGGCAGCCGCAGGCAGGAATATTCGGGCTGCTTCCGATGATCGTGTCGAGCATTCTCGGTACGATCGGGGCGGTTGTGATCGGTGTTGCAATCGGCCTGTTCACCGCAATTTTCCTGGCCGAGGTTGCGCCTCCAAGGGTCGCGGCTGTCCTGCGTCCCGCTGTTGAGCTGCTGGCCGGCATACCCTCCGTGGTGTACGGCTTCTTTGGTTTGATGGTACTGGTGCCGATCATCCAAAAATATATCGGAGGGGCTGGAAACAGTCTGCTTGCAGTCATCATTATACTGGCAGTCATGATACTGCCGACAGTGATCAGCATGTCGGAGACATCGATACGTGCCGTCCCCAAGGCTATCAAGGAAGGTTCCCTTGCTCTGGGTGCGAGCCATATGCAGACCATTTTCAGGGTCATACTGCCAGCGGCCAAATCAGGGATCATGGCATCCATCGTACTGGGTACGGGCAGGGCGATCGGTGAAACGATGGCTGTTATTCTGATTTCCGGCAACACGGCATTGATCCCTCATGCGTTGACAGACAGGGTCCGTACGCTCACAGCCAACATTGCGCTCGAAATGGGCTATGCAAGCGGACTGCATCAGGAGACTCTCTTTGCAACCGGCGTTGTGCTCTTCCTTTTCATCATGCTGCTGAATATACTGCTCAATTTCATATTACACCGGAAGGCAGGTGAAAATGCATGAAAGCATTTCTGAACAAACGCCGTTTATCGGACAGGCTCCTTCTGATGCTTACATGGTTTTGTGCGTTGATTACGGTCGCTGTACTTGTCTGGATACTGGCGTACATCGTTATCAATGGCATATCTCACATCAACTGGAGCTTTCTGACTACCATATACAAACCGGGCAAAGGCTTAACAGGTATTTTGCCCATGATTGTGAGCACGCTGATGATCATCGGCCTCACACTGGTAATTTCCACACCGGTGGGAATATGCTCCGCCATCTATCTTGTCGAGTACTCCAAACCCGGAAGGCTGGTCAATGCCATACGCTTTGCCACTGAAACGCTGGCGGGCATACCCTCTATCATATATGGCCTGTTCGGCTTCATATTTTTCGTTATTGCACTGCAGTTCAAATATTCAATCTTATCCGGTGCTCTTACCCTAAGCATCATGGTCCTTCCGACAGTCATACGCGCCACGGAGGAAGCGCTGAAATCAGTTCCGGATCCATACAGGGAAGGCAGTCTTGCGCTCGGGGCCAGCAAACTCAGGACCATCTCACGGGTGGTATTGCCCTGTGCCATCCCGGGGATACTTACGGCAGTGATTCTTAGTATCGGCCGTATCGTAGGCGAAACCGCGGCAGTTTATCTCACTGCAGGTTATGTGCCCAATATCCCGTCCAGCATTATGCGGTCCGGCAGGACGCTGTCAGTACACCTTTATACGCTGGCAAAGGAAGGCATTTCCTTCGAGCAGGCGTATGCAACGGCTACAATGCTTGTCTTCATTGTCGCCGTCATCAACTTCGTCGCAACAAGAGCCGCAAGAAAGCTTGAGAAAGTTTCTACAGGAAGCTGACAGGAGGTCATTTGTATGAATATGCAAAAAATACGGACAAACCATTTGAATTTGTTTTACGGAGATGTGCACGCACTCAAGGATATCAGCATTGATATTGCCGAAAAGCAGGTAACAGCTCTGATAGGACCGTCAGGCTGCGGCAAGTCAACCTTTCTCAAAACACTGGACAGGATGAACGACCTGGTGCCTGGTGTTAAAATCACAGGGGATGTTTTTCTGGATGGTTTGAACATATACGGTCCATATGATATAGTGGAATTGAGAAAGAGAGTCGGCATGGTTTTTCAGAAGCCCAACCCCTTCCCCATGTCGATTTATGATAATATCGCGTACGGTCCGAGGATACATGGCATCAAAGCCCGTGCACAACTGGACCAGATAGTTGAGAAAAGCCTGCGAAGTGCCGCTCTATGGGACGAAGTGAAGGATCGTCTTAAAAAAAGCGCATTGGGACTTTCCGGGGGACAGCAGCAAAGGCTGTGTATCGCCAGGGTGCTTGCAGTAAATCCGGAGATCGTGCTGATGGACGAACCGACGTCGGCATTGGACCCTATTTCGACAATGAAAATCGAGGATCTGATTGACGAACTGAAGCAGAAATATACAATTATCATTGTCACCCACAACATGCAGCAGGCAGGCAGAATATCAGACAGAACGGCGTTTTTCCTGAACGGGGAGATCATAGAATTTGACCATACGGAGAAGATTTTCAGCACCCCGGCGGACAAACGCACGGAAGACTATATCACCGGCAGATTCGGGTAAGGAGGAGAATAATATGGTTGCTAGGCATTCATTTGATCAGGGGCTGGACGATCTGCACCTGGAATTGATAAAAATGGGCAGTCTTGTTGAAGAATCCATCGACAACACCATACATGCATTGAAAAAACAGGACATGGAGTTGGCAAGAAAAGTCTTCAGAAACGATGACATTATCGATGAATACGAACAGAGAATTGAAAAAAAATGTATGAACCTTATTGCCAGACAGCAGCCGCTTGCGAAGGATCTGAGAACCATCAGCACGGCGCTGAAAATCATTACGGATATGGAGCGGATTGCCGATGCCTCCGCAGACATAGCCGAGATTACGCTTAGAATGTCCGGGAAAAAATATATCAAGCCGCTGATCGATATACCGAAGATGGCCGAATTGGCCAAGCAAATGGTCAACAAGTCTATCGACGCATATGTGAAGCAGGACATCAAACTGGCCGAAGAAGTTTGCGCCAGCGATGACGAGGTGGATAACCTTTTTAATAAAATCATACTGGAGCTCATCAACCTGATGCGGAACGATCCGGGTACCATCGAACAGGGTATTGACTTTATGTTCATAGCCAAATACCTGGAACGTATGGCCGACCATGCAACCAATATCGGCGAGTGGGTCGTCTTCAACGTGACCGGCGCACATGAACATCTTGCGAGGCTGTACCATAAGGAAAACGGTATTGACAGGCCATTGGTAACCCTCCCTGCGGAGGACGGGACGCCCGTCAATTAAGGCGCAGGCAATCGGGCACCTCCGGTTTCAGCGGTACATTGCTGTTTATTTACAAGGAGGCAAACATGTCAAAGGAACTGATCTTTGCAGTTGAAGACGAAGTCCATATCCAGCAGCTGGTCAAATACAATCTGGAAGCCAACGGCTACAAGGTGCTGTCATTCGGAAGCGGTGAAAGCCTGTTGGAGGAGGTTAAAAGCTCAGTTCCGGATCTTTTCATCCTGGATCTGATGCTGCCCGGCATGGATGGTTTGGAGGTCTGCAGGCAGCTAAGAGCAAACCAGCGTACGGCGAGCATACCTGTCATCATGCTTACCGCTAAAAGTGAAGAATTTGACAAGGTGCTCGGGCTGGAGCTGGGGGCGGACGATTATCTGACCAAGCCCTTCAGTGTCAGGGAGCTGGTAGCCAGGGTCAAGGCAATGCTTCGCCGGATTTCCCATACTGCCCCTCCCGAAGTGGAGATTATCAGGCACGGTGATATTTCCATCGATCTTGTCCGGCATGAGGTTTATAAAAAGGGCAAGCTTGTGGAAATGCCGCTGAAGGAGTTCGAGCTGTTGAAAATGCTTCTGCTGAACAAGGGTAAGGTATTGTCCCGCGAGCTGCTGCTGGATAAAATATGGGGCTATGATTATTATGGCGAAACGAGAACGGTGGATGTGCATATTCGCTACTTGAGACAGAAGATCGAGGATGATGACAGCACTCCCGTATACATCGAAACCATACGGGGTCTCGGCTACCGGTTTAATGACAGGGATGTAACAGGGTGATGCCGTGAAGAGGAAAATACTGTTTTATTATTTCGTTTTAATTATTACAGGAATGACCATAACCGGCCTTTTTGTTACGGAGCTTGCGCAAAACCTGTATAAAAGCGAGGTCAGGCATCGCCTGCTCACCGTGGCCGCGTTGTTTGACCATGAAATGGCGCTGGCTCAGAAGAATAACAACAAAATTGATTACAATGCACTGGCCGTAACCTACGCTGCTTTCCTTGACAGTTCCATCGGGGAAGACAACAGCGGCAGCAAATCCGGAACCCAGCCCGGTGCAGCCGGTAATAACGCTTCACAGCAAACCCATGAAGAAAGTGCCATTGAATCAAGAATCACCGTCATAGATTATTCCGGCAATGTACTTGGCGAATCGCAAACCGATTACCACGACATGGAAAACCATCTTCATCGAAAGGAAATACAGCAAGCCATCCAGGGCGGTACGGGCGAGGATGTACGCTTCAGCTCCACGCTTAGAATTGACTTTTTGTACATGGCCGTTCCTTCTTCCTACACGGACTCCATTATCAGGGTATCTGTCCCTCTGATCCAGCTGAAAAAAATTGATATGCAGATATGGCTTTACTGCCTTGTCGGAATCATCGCAGGGCTGTCGGTGACCACTCTGCTTGCCGTAAGATTCGCGTCCGCAGTCAGTAAGCCTGTCAATGAGCTAACGATCGCGGCAAAGGAAATCATGGGAGGTAACTATTCCCGAAGGGTAACTGTCAAATCAGATGACGACCTTGGCCAGCTGGCCGATACTTTCAATAAAATGGCCGGTGAATTGGACAAAACCGTTGCCGACCTGATGGATAAAAATCTAAAATTTGACTCCATAATGAACAGCATGACCAATTGTTTTGTCGCCGTTGATTCTAAAATGAGGATCATCCTGATTAATTCCATCGCTGCCCGGTTTTTCGGCATAAAGGATGAATCGGTCATCGGCAGAAAGCTGATTGAGGTGATACGAAACAATCAGATTAATCAAATACTGGAGCATGCGATTGAAAGCAACTGTTCCTCTGTCAGCGAGCTCGCACTGGGCATGCCTGAGGAAGGTGTATTCAGAGTCTACGCAAGCCCCATCCGTTCCGCCAATCATACGGACATCAATTCCGGCGGTATTGTCACCATACATGATATTACCACCATAAAAAAGCTCGAACAGATCAGGACTGAGTTCGTTTCCAATGTCACACACGAACTGAAAACACCCCTGACTTCCATACGGGGTTTTGTGGAAACCCTGCGGAACGGAGCGCTCAATGACGCCGAAGTGTCTGCCAAATTTTTAGAAATTATCGACATCGAAGCAGAAAGACTTACCATGCTCATTAACGATATCCTGCAGCTTTCCGAAATCGAAAACAAGTTCAGTGATACCGATATCAGCATGCACAACCTGTATGATATCATTACCGAAACCATTGCCATCCTGCAAGTCTCTGCAGATAAAAAGGGTGTCAGGCTGACTGTCAGCGCGGATAAAGACATTACCATCCGGGCTAACCGGGACCGGATCAAGCAGATGCTGATCAATCTTGTAGATAATGCCATAAAATACAATACAGAAAACGGCAGTGTGTGCGTAAGCGCCGTTAAATCGGAAGGAAGACTGGTTCTATCCGTTGCGGACACCGGAATCGGCATAGCCAGACAGCATCAGTCCAGAATTTTCGAACGCTTCTACCGCGTTGACAAGGGTCGTTCCAGAAACATGGGCGGCACAGGCCTCGGTCTCTCCATTGTCAAGCACATTGTCAACCTCTATGACGGCGATATCAGGCTGGAAAGCGAACCGGGCAAAGGAACGGAGTTTATCATACAACTGCCTGTATGATGAGAAAAGGGTGCATTGAACGATGCACCCTTCCCTTATTGTTGAATGGATTGTATAAACGATCAGCCTTCCAGAATATATTGGTTGAGCATGGATTCCAGCATTTCCTGTCTGCCGGAGACATTGACGATCTGGTCGTGCTCAAGAGCGTACTTTTCAAGCTCCTTGAAGCCGACCTTTTTCTCAACAATGTCTTTGCCAATGCCCGTGCTGTAGCTCTGATACCTGTCCTCGATAAATTTGTCCATTTTACCGTCTTCAACTATTTTCGCTGCAATCTTCAATCCCTTGGCGAAGGTATCCATTCCTGCTATGTGGGCATAGAACAGATCTACAGGCTCAAAGGAGCCTCTCCTGACCTTGGAGTCAAAGTTCAGTCCACCGCTGGTGAAGCCGCCCATTTTAAGCACTTCGTACATTGCCAGGGTTGTATCATAAATATTGGTCGGGAATTGATCCGTATCCCAGCCAAGCAGCAGGTCGCCCTGATTGGCGTCAATGCTTCCGAGCATACCGTTCACCCGGGCCAGCTTCAACTCGTGCTGGAAGGTGTGGGCAGCCAGTGTGGCGTGGTTTGCTTCTACATTCATCTTAAAGTACGGATCCAGACCGTAGGTCTTCAGGAAGCCAATTACTGTGGCGGTATCAAAATCATACTGATGCTTTGTGGGTTCCTTGGGCTTCGGTTCGATAAGGAACTGACCTTTGAAGCCGATTTCCTTTGCATAATCCACAGCCATGCCAAGGAAGCGCGCCATATTGTCCAGTTCCAGCTTGAGGTCGGTGTTCAGAAGCGTTTCATAGCCTTCCCTGCCGCCCCAGAATACATAGTTCTGTCCGCCAAGCTCCATGGTGACTTCCATGGCCTTTTTAACCTGGGCGGCTGCATATGCAAATACATTGGCATTGGGTGATGTAGATGCGCCATGCACGAACCTCGGATTGCCAAATGCATTGGTGGTGCCCCAGAGCAGCTTGACCGTGCTGTTTTTCATCCTGTCCTTGATCAGCGCTACGATCTCGTCCAGCCTCTTGTTCGTTTCCTTCAGTGTATCGGCCTCAGGAGCAATATCTCTGTCGTGGAAACAGAAAAACGGTACATCCAGCTTTTCACAAAGCTCAAAGTTCGCCTCCACTTTGATCCTGGCCAGTTCCATTTTGTCTGAAACGGTGTCCCACGGCCTTATTGCGGTTCCCGGGCCAAACGGGTCAACGCCCGTTCCCTGGAAGGTATGCCAGTAAGCCACTGCAAATCGTAAATGGTCTTTCATCGTGCGTCCTGCAACGACTTCCTCGGGATTGTAATACTTGAAGGCCAGCGGATTGTCCGAGCCGCCTCCCTCAAATTTGATTTTTTGTACTTCTTTAAAATATTCTGCCATGTTCAAACCTCCATTCTTTTTTTAACTCTTCATTTACTTTCCAAATAATATCTTCAACGGTATAAAAGCAGCTCCCAGAGTTGATGATTTTTCTCCTATACCGGATACGGATATTTCCACATTTGCGGCGGGGCGTTTCAATGCTTTGCAGTCAATAACGCTTCTGAGCATATCCATCACCAGATCGCCGTATTTTACAAAGTCCTTGCCAAGTACGATTTTAGACGGATTTAAAGTGTTCACAAGGTTTGAAAGCGCAATCCCAAGAAATCTTGCCGTTTCATTAAGCAGGCTTTTTGCTGTTTCGTCGCCGTTCCGCGCCGCTGCCACAACATGATGGAATTGGATGCTGTCCGCGTCTGCGATGTCATTCAGGCTGGATACCACGCCTTGTCTTACCAGTCTTCTGGCTTTTTCCACGATTCTTCCTGTTGAAGCAATGGCCTCCAGGCACCCGTAATTACCGCATCCGCACCGAGGCCCGTTCTCATCCACCACGATGTGCCCCACTTCACCCGCGCTTCCGCCGGCTCCCCTGTACAGCTTACCTCCTGTAAATATCCCCGCTCCTATACCCGACCGGATGTTGACGCAGACAAAGTTGCTTACTCCCTGGCAGGCACCAACCCAGTTTTCACAGATGGCTGAAGCCATTGCCTCGTTTTCGATGTATGCCGGCAGATTCAATTTATCCTTCAGCATGGACGACAGGTCAACATCCTCCCATCCCAGATTCGGGGCCAGCAGCACCTTATGGGTAGTCGCGTCCACCATGCCCGGTACGGAAATACCTATCCCGAGCAGATGCTCCCGCCTGATCGACCGGGCTTCCACCATTTCATTGATATACTTTGCTGCCGAGGATGTGACAGCTTCCGGCGTATTCACGTCAAGTGCCGTTGTTCCCTCATGCACCACCCGACCGGATATGTCTGTCAGTGCGTATGAAATGCAGTCAATTTCCACATCCAACCCGACAGAATAGCAGGAATTCGGTTTCAGTTCCAGTAAAACAGGCTTTCTCCCACCCTTGGACTCCCCCGTGCCGATTTCGTGTATGTATCCCTTATCCATCAAGGCCGATACAATCGCACCGGTTGCCGTCGGCGACAAACCGGTGGCCTTTGAAAGGTCAGCTCTGGACAAGGCTTTCCGGGTCCGTATCAAATCGAGTATACCGGCTTCGTTATAGGCTTTGAGAAATTGATTGTTACCGGTCCTGTTTTTCGTCATTCCCCGCCCTCATAAACTTCCTTCATAATGTCTGCCAGATCTTTATAGTCCTTTTTCAAGGATCTGTAAAGC
>JAEZMC010000031.1 GCA_023435805.1 Bacillota bacterium
TTACAATGGCGTTGGCGTAGCCGCTTTTGATATGATCCATTGTCAGCTGCAGCGAATGTCCTTTAACCCTGTTGGTGGTAAATACCCCGGCCGCTGCGGCACTGTCTTCCGAACAGATAATTGCCAGATCCTTTTTGCCGTCCTTTTTTAGGCCACATGCCACACCTGTGGCAAAAAAACCCTCAGGAGCAGTCACTCCTCCGTTTATTACATGCATGCTCTTCACTCCAGACCTTGAAATGCGATTTTTTTACATTGTGCTTTAATGCTTTAAATTATACATAAATATGCCTTTGTATTCAATAAAATGCGAAAATAAAGGTCGCGGCGGTATGACGACCGGTAACGCAAAAAAAGAAAATGTTTTTTTAAGTGAACCTTTTCTATCGTGATATACTCTTATATATAACTCCGTTTTGTTTTGCGGAGCCAGTGAAGGAAGGTGTTGGGGTGACTGCGGAGCTGCTGGTGAAAAGGGCAGGACAGGGCGACAAGGACGCGCTTGTTCAGCTGATAATGATCCAAAAACAGGATTATTACAAATTAGCTTATATATATATGAAAAATAAGGATGATGCGCTGGATGCCATGGCAGATATGATTGCCATTGTATATGAGAAAATCCATCAGCTCAAAAAGACAGAGGCCTTTTACAGCTGGAGCAAAACGATCCTGGTAAATTGCTGCAAAAAGCGGTTAAAGGAAAGATGTAAAGTGGTACCTTTGGAGACCATAGAAGCGCAAGTCTGCAAAGATGAGTTAAGGGCAAAGGAAGAGCAAATTGCACTGGAAGGGTACTTATCAAAGTTGAATGAAAAGCACCGGGAGGTTTTAAAGCTCAGATATTTTCTGGACATGGATTACGGAACCATATCGGAACTCCTGAAAATAAAGCCCGGGACAGTGAAATCACGTATTTCCATAGGCTTGAGGAACTTGAAGGAAATCCTTGGAGGTGACGGGATATGAAAGATATCGAAAAAATATTAAGGGAAGAGAAAATTGAACATATTGAAGTACCGGAAGAACTTGAGTCAAGACTGTATAAGGCATTGGAAAACAGTACGCCCGCTGCCGGAGCCGGGAGAAGAAACTGGAAGGTAATCGTTGCGGCTGCTTGCGCTGTGTTATTGTTGTCAGGATACAACTATAATGCTCTTGCATATTATGGCAAAAAGCTTCTTGGATATGATCAGGTAATGAACGGCACTTTAAAGCAGCTCAATGAACTTGGGGAAGGCCAGCCCATCGGAGAAAGCTACACCTTTAAAAATGGTCTGACCGTTATACTGGACGGGATCATGGCGGATGAAAACCAGCTCCTGGCCTTCTATACGCTGAAAGATCCGGCGGGCGGAATGGATAAGGTGCCTATCCCTTTTATGTATATCGACGGTTTCTTCAAGCAATATCGACAACGCAGCGGACATGGAGAAATAAATGCTGATCTTACAGAGATGAAATGGATACAGAGCTTCGATAAGCCTTCCGTATTTGAAAAAAAACTGCAAATGAAGCTGACTCAGCCGGGAAACAATGATGACATAGGTGTCATCAGCTTTAAAATAGATCAAAGCAAGGCGATGGGCTACACATTAAAACAGAATATTAACAAAACAATACATTCGGGCGATACAAAAATCAATCTGGAATCCATTGTCGCATCTCCGACAAAAACGGTTGTGTACGGATCGATACAAAATATCGTGGAGCTGGCTATGGACCAGATGCTGGGAGAAAGACTGCGTCCCTATAACATAGAAATGAGGCTCATAGCCAATGGGAAGGAGGTGGAACATCAAGGCGGCGGAATGAGCACGGATATGAAAGGCATGAGATTTCACAGGGAGTATGATGCCCTGCCGGATGATTTGAAATCCGTTCAGCTTAATATAGTGAGCTTTACTGTAGATCGGGATGTCAATAAAAAAGCGGATATCAGGAAGGGAAATGATAACCAGATCATAGAAGTATTGGGGCAGGATATAGTAATAAATAAGGTTTACGAAACGGAAGGGAATACCTGCATTACATTCACTACAAGTGAGGACATTGTATTAACCAGGGTGGGACTGATGATCGACGGAAACAGAGTAAGCCTTAAAGAGACTATCAACAGTGAACTCACAAAGCTTGAAGATGGGAAGATCCTGCATACCAGAACGATGCGTTTTCCGGGGACAGGCAGTGAATATCAGTTAAGTATAGAAAAAATGAAGTATACAGAGCCGTATAATAAAACGATAGACATACCGACCAATTAGGGCTTGCTTAACGGCTTGTTTAGCGGGTGGCTTAACGGATAAAGCTTTATCCGTTAAATGCAGGAGAAGTTTCATGCAGGCTCGAGGGACTTTAATACCATAAACTTTATGCGTTTGCCAGGCCTCTTAATGAAGCTGCTCCCTTGACATACTTTTTTATATATTATATTATCATATATATTTATATTGAAGTAATGATGATCGGGAGGAGTAAACGAGCATCTACCCCGCAGAGAGAAAGGTTCGCCGGCTGAAAGACCTTTCGGGGAAAGGCTGTTGAAGGTCGCCCGGGAGTTCTGCACAAAATGCAGCGGTCGGAGCCGTTATTTCGAAAAGCTGCCTGTATGGAATGAAGATAATAGTGGATTCGTTCCGGAGGGAATTTTGGTGGTACCGCGGAGATGAGCCCTTCGTCCAATAAGTGTTGGATGAGGGGTTTTTTAGTACCCGCATCCGGTAATATCAGAACAGATGCATAACATGACCCGATACAGGGCTAAATGGAAAGGATGAAACAAATGATGATATTGAAGATTGCTGCGGTTGCTTTTCTGCTGGCAGGGTTTGGAACCGTGCTGGCGGCAAAGAACCTGGTGAAGCTGCTCGGGCTGGAGAAAAAAGTAAAGGTGACCTTTGAGCACGAAATGGACGAGGAGGAGCTGGCTGAGTTTATGTTCACAAAAGCCACGGTGAACGTTAAGATATACGGGATGTTAATAGCGATTCCGGGGATTGTTTTAACACTGATCGCATTCAGGTAGTAATATGACAGAATGAACCAATTTAACGATAGGAGAGAAAACAGAATGGACGGACGTGAAAATCTGGCAAAAACCTATGATCCGGCACAGGTAGAGGAACGGTTATACAGGGAGTGGATGGATAAAGGCTATTTCCATGCAGTCCCGGACAGCAGCAAAACCCCCTATACCATTGTGATACCGCCACCGAACATTACAGGGCAGCTCCATATGGGGCATGCACTTGACAACACCATGCAGGATATTCTGATCCGTTGGAAGAGAATGCAGGGCTTCTGCGCATTATGGCTGCCCGGCACCGACCATGCCAGCATCGCCACGGAAGCCAGGATCGTTGAGGCTATGGCGAAGGAAGGGCTGACCAAGGCACAGATCGGGCGTGAGAAGTTTCTGGAAAGAGCCTGGGAATGGAGAAGGGTATATGGCGGCAGAATTGTTGAGCAGTTGAAAAAGCTGGGCAGCTCCTGCGACTGGGAGCGTGAACGGTTTACAATGGACGAGGGCCTCTCGGAGGCGGTCGTTGAGGTGTTTATCAAGCTGTACCGCAAGGGCTTGATCTACAGGGGCGACCGTATCATCAACTGGTGCCCGAAATGCCGGACCTCCATTTCCGATGCAGAGGTGGAATACGAGGAAAAAGAAGGCAACTTCTGGCACATCAAATATCCGGTTAAGGGAAGCTCGGCATTCATCGTCGTTGCGACCACAAGGCCGGAAACCATGCTGGGTGATACGGCTGTAGCAGTGCATCCGGAGGATGAGAGGTATGCAGGTCTGATTGGCAAAACAGTGGTACTGCCCCTCATGAACCGAGAAATACCGATTATTGCCGATACCTACGTCGACAAGGAGTTCGGTACCGGTGCGGTGAAGATTACACCCGCCCATGACCCCAATGACTTTGAAGTAGGGCTGAGACACAACTTGCAGCAAATACGTGTAATGGACGACAGCGCCAATATGAATGAAGCTGCAGGAAAGTATGCCGGAATGGGCAGATATGACGCAAGAAAGCAGATCGTAGAGGACTTGAAGGCGCAGGATCTCCTGGTGAAGATAGAAGGCCACAGGCACAATGTGGGTACCTGTTACAGGTGTTCAACGGTGATTGAGCCCATTATGTCCAGACAGTGGTTTGTCAGTATGAAGCCCCTGGCAGATCCTGCAATTGAAGCTGTTAAGGACGGAACCATCCAATTCGTGCCGGAAAGGTTCTCAAAGACGTACTTCAACTGGATGGAAAACATTCAGGATTGGTGTATTTCCAGACAGCTCTGGTGGGGTCACAGAATCCCGGCCTATTACTGCCTCGAATGCGGACACATGATGGTGGAGCGGGATCATCCAGATGTTTGCCCGAAATGCGGCAGCTCCAGAATCGAACAGGATCCCGACACGCTGGACACCTGGTTCAGTTCGGCTCTCTGGCCTTTTTCCACGCTTGGCTGGCCTGAAAAGACAGAGGATCTGGAGTATTTTTACCCGACCAATGTATTGGTTACCGGCTATGATATCATATTTTTCTGGGTGGCCAGGATGATCTTCTCCGGTCTTGAACATATGGGGAAGGCGCCGTTCAGCCATGTATTCATCCATGGCATCGTAAGGGACGCCCAGGGAAGGAAGATGAGCAAGTCACTGGGGAACGGGATCGACCCTCTGGAGGTCATTTCACAGTACGGCACCGACGCATTGCGCTTTGCACTGACCATCGGCAATTCGCCGGGAAATGACCTGCGTTTCTCAAGTGAAAAGGTGGAATCCAGCAGGAATTTCGCCAATAAGATATGGAATGCAACGCGGTTCGTACTGATGAACTTCGATGAAGCGATCGATTTCGATGCAGTGGACAGGACCAAGTTCACAGCGGCGGACAAATGGATACTCAGCAGGGTAAACAGGCTGGCGGCCGATGTGACGGAAAACCTGGAGAGCTTTGAACTGGGCATTGCACTGCAGAAAATTTACGAATTTATATGGGAGGAATTCTGCGATTGGTACATCGAGCTGGTAAAGCCAAGGCTCTTTGACCGGGAAGACCGGACAAGGCTGGAAGCACAATGGGTGCTCAACCATGTACTGGGTTCTGCCATGAAGCTCCTCCATCCATACATGCCGTTCATCACGGAGGAAATATACCAGCATCTGATTCATGACGATGCCAGCATCATGATATCCGACTGGCCGAAGTACGATGATAGTTTGGATTTCCCTGAGGCTGAAAAGGATATGGAGCTTATTATGAGCGCCATCAAGGCAGTGAGGAATATCAAGGTGGAAATGAACGTTCCGCCGTCAAGAAAAACCAAGCTGATCTTCGTGGCCGGACCTGCCGAATTGGGCATTCTGGAAGGTGGGGCGAAATTTTTTGAACGCCTTGCAGGCGCATCGGAGATCGCAGTTCAGTCTGATAAAGCCGGAATACCGCAGAATGCGGTGGCGGCGGTGATTGCCGGCGCTGAAATATATATACCGCTTGAGGATCTGGTCGATATACAGAAAGAGATCGAAAGACTGGAGAAGGAAAAAGCCAATCTTGAAAAGGAATTGGAAAGGGTGGACGGAAAATTAAGCAATGAAAGCTTTGTTGCCAAAGCGCCTGCAAAAGTAATTGAAGAGGAACGCGCCAAAAAAATCAAATACGAGGATATGTACAGCAAGCTGCTGGAACGCCTGGCAAGCCTGAAACGCTGAAGTACAATATCTGCTGCTAAGGGGTCATAACAATAGTCATCAATATATTGCTTGCAGTGGCAGCACTGGCCTTGACCGTGCTGCTGCTGGGGAAAAAAGTAAATCTTGGGCTTGAGATGCTGATAGACTCGGTTTTTATTGCCGCCATTGCCCGTATACCTGCAGGTAAGACGCTGGAATACGCCTTGACCGGTGCACTGTCCAAAAGCACCATCAAGCTGGTTATCATCCTGTTTCTCATTATGATGCTCGAAAACATCATGAGGAATTCAGGTATGATAAGGGCAATGGTGGACAACCTGAAAGAACTCACAGGGAGCAACCGGCTGGCGGCGGCATTATTGCCGGCGGCTTTGGGCCTTCTTCCTTCACCGGGCGGCGCCAGGTTTTCGTGTCCCATGGTGGAGGAAGTTACGATGGAAAACACGAATGTCTTGAACAAGGCTTTTATCAACTACTGGTTCCGACATATATGGCTGGATGGTTTCATTTTGTATCCCGGTGTCATTCTTGCCGCCGAGCTGTTAAACGTATCTGTAATCAGTATGTTTGTTCACCTGATTCCCTTCATGCTGGTAAATGTGCTCATTGGTACCGTTTTTGGCCTGGCACATGTCCGCAAGGAGGAAATCGCCAGGACCCGGCCTGCAGGTCAAAGCTTTGCGGCTTTTATCAGGGCTATGCTGCCGGTGATTATCTTGATAGTGGTATACATTCTTCTTCTGGATATCACACCGTACTCGCTGGAGTTGGCCTCGGGCGGAATGGTGGTGGCGCTCTTCATACTTAAGAGATATTCCTTCAAAAAGATACTGCAGACAGCCAGAGAAGCCTTCCCTGTAAAGCTTGTCCTCATTATTGTCGGTGTCATGGTTTTTAAGGAGATTCTCTTTGATTCCGGCGCCGTTAATGCGCTTTCGGGGCTGATGAATGCCTATGGGATTCCTCCCGCAGTCCTGTTCATGCTGCTTCCATTTATAGGCGGCTTTACATCGGGTATAACAGTCAGCTTTGTTTCGCTGACGTTCCCGATTCTGATCCCTCTCGGTCTGGATACCAGCCTGTGGTTTGCCGCGGCTGCATTTGTGGCCGGATCGATCGGCGGGATGGTTACACCGCTGCATTTGTGCGCCGTCATGACGGCAGATTACTTTAAAGCATCCCTGCCGGCACTTCTAAAGAAAATTGCCATTTCGGAAATTCCACTGCTGGTCATGGCTGTTGCCTTGCTGCTTGTCTTGTTTCGCTGATTTTCCGATATGTTCATGACAGGCATGCAGTGGTATAATAGTAGGGGATGCTGCTGTTGGTGCATCCTTTCAATAAAAAAAGGTTGCAGGTGAAGTTATGGAGTATGGATTTGTAAAAGTAGCCGCGGCAGTACCGGAACTGAAGGTGGCGGGCTGCGGTTTCAACAGCGGGAAAATAACGGAAATGGTTCATGAAGCTGAACAGCGTGGTGTGCAGCTGATTGTCTTTCCCGAGCTTTCTTTGACAGCTTACACATGCGGAGACCTTTTTCAGCAGCATTTTCTGCTTGAGGAAGCACTGCGGGGTCTCCGCCATGTCATGGAGAATACAAAAAGCCTTGAGATTCTTGCCATCGTCGGTTTGCCCCTTCTGATTGACAATCAGCTTTTCAACTGCGCGGCCGTACTGCAGAACGGTGAAATTCTTGGAGTTGTCCCGAAAACATATATTCCGGGCTACAAGGAGTTTTACGAGGAACGCTGGTTCGCATCCGGGAATAAAGCGGTATGCAGGTCTGTCATGCTGTTCGGAAAGGAGATACCATTCGGCAGCGACCTGTTGTTTGAGGCGCAGGGGACATATCCCGTCTGTTTCGGCATCGAGCTTTGTGAAGATCTGTGGGCACCGATCCCGCCCAGTTCATATCAGGCCATTGCCGGGGCTACACTGCTCTTCAATCTTTCGGCCAGCAACGACATCATAGGAAAATATGAATACCGGCGCGAACTGGTCAACCAGCAGTCGGGCAAGTGCATAGCCGGTTATATCTATACTTCCGCCGGGGTGGACGAATCCACCACGGATGTTGTTTACGCAGGACATGCCCTGATTGCTGAAAACGGAGGAATGCTCGCCGAATCTGAGCGTTTCCTGCGGATGGGGCATATGACAGAGAGCGAGATTGACATACAGAAGCTGCTGAACGACCGCATTCGGAACACCAGCTTTATGGAGGATATTCCTGCACGTTGTTTCAGAAAGGTCGGATTCAGGCTAAATGCACTTCAGCCGTCGGCAATGACAAGAAAAATCGATCCGCACCCGTTTGTACCCTCCAGTGAAGCAGCAAGAGATATCCGATGCAGAGAGATATTTTCCATTCAAACCGCCGGGCTTGCAAAAAGACTGGCCCATACCGGCATGAAAAATGCGGTGATCGGTATTTCAGGCGGACTGGATTCCACACTGGCGTTGATTGTAACGGTAAAAACCTTTGATATGCTGGAAATTCCGAGAGAAAATATTACAGCCGTAACCATGCCCGGCTTTGGTACGACCGATACCACCTACGAAAATGCGCTTCAGCTCATCCGATCCTTCGGCGCGGAGCTCCGCGAGATTAACATCAAACAGGCCTGCCTGCGCCATTTTGAGGATATAGGGCATGATCCGTCCATCCACGACGTAACCTATGAAAACGTGCAGGCAAGGGAACGCACGCAGATTCTGATGGATATTGCCAATAAACAGAACGGCCTGGTCATAGGAACGGGCGACCTTTCTGAGCTGGCCCTCGGCTGGTGCACCTACAACGGCGACCATATGTCCATGTATTCCGTGAACTGCAGTATTCCCAAAACATTGGTTAAATATCTGGTCCGCTGGGCTGCGGACAATGTTGCGGAGAAGACAACCGCGGAAGTACTGCTGAGGATACTCGATACGCCGATCACACCGGAGCTGCTGCCGCCTGACGAAAAAGGGAAGATTCAGCAAAAGACTGAGGATATCATAGGTCCCTATGAGCTGCATGATTTCTT
>JAEZMC010000081.1 GCA_023435805.1 Bacillota bacterium
CAGAGCGGTTCTATACCCTCTGACACGATATTCCACGCCTGCAGTACCTTTTCGCACTGTTCCGGTGTAAGGCATCCCTCCACATTGGGCAATTCCCAGAGACCAGGCAGCAGGCCTTTCTCCGGTCGCTTTCTTACAGCACCTCTTCCGTCCCGGAGGATGACAAAAACTGTTCTATTTTCAATTCTCCGCGCATTCCTTTTGGATTTTACCGGAAGCAGGCTTTGAATACCCTTTCCATATGCGTCACATAAACTGCTGACAGGACATACATGGCATACCGGCTCCCTGTTCGGCAGGCATACCGTCGCGCCGAGCTCCATCAGAGCCTGGTTGAAATCACCCGTACGCCGGTATGGCAGTATTTTCATGACATCTTCCTCTATATCCCTTCTGACATCCTTTTGACCAATGTCTCCGCCATTGGCAGTGATGCGTGCTATTACCCGCAGAACATTCCCATCTACGGCTGGCACTCTGGCTCCGAAGGCAATGGATGCGATGGCTCCTGCAGAATATGGACCGATACCGGGCAGTTTTTTTAACTCCTCAAAAGACGGCGGGAGCTCACCTGCATATTTTTCCATTATTTGCACAGCCGCCTTCTTCAGGTTTTTTGCCCGGTGATAATAACCCAGTCCTTCCCAGAGCTTGAGCAGCCGCTCTTCTTCAACGGCAGCAAGATCCCGGACCGCGGGCAGTACTTTAATGAACCGCTCAAAATAAGGCATCACCGTATCGACTCTGGTTTGCTGAAGCATGATTTCGGAGATCCATACCCGGTAGGGTGTAGGATCATCCCTCCAGGGAAGAGTACGGGCATGGGCATCATACCACTGCAGCAGCGGTACATGCAAATCGGGCAGCTCCTGACTCTTCATTCCAGTGCACCTGTTCCCCGAATGGCATTTTCATATTCCAGTTCATCAAATTCGGCTATATACGGCAAATGCCTGAATTCCTGCCTGTAGTCGATCCCATACCCCACCAGGTAAAGATCCGGCACCTGAAAGCCCACATATTCAAGCGGAATATTCATGAGCCGCTTGAAAGGATTGTTCATGAGCGTGCAAACCTTGACACTTGCGGGCTTCCTGGCCTCCATATTCTGTACCAGATACCCCATGGTAAGGCCTGTGTTGATAATGTCTTCGATCATCAGCACATGCCTGCCGGCAATGTTAATGTCCAGATCCTTGTTAATACGCACAATTCCGGTATTTTTCGCTGCTCCCGGGTATACGCCGATCGACATGAAGTCAATGTTGACAGGAATATCAAGCTGCCGGGTCAGATCCGCCACAAAATACATGGTTCCCTTCAGAACGCTGACCAGCACCGGATGCTTGTCCCTATAATCCGCGCTGATCTGCCTGCCCAGCTCGCCAATCCTTTTTTTGATTTGCTCCTCACTGAAAACAATCTGCCTAACCCCGGTTAAATTCATCAATTTCATCTCCTCCGCTGAAGCCGAAACGTTTTAAAAGCGAATGAAAATCTTTCTTGTACACAATGTTGATATGGATACCCGGGTATAGCTCCCGAAGTTTTTTTACTTTCTTGTTTTTGGTTGTAACATATTTCTGATCCATGGTGGTAATCTCGATATATGTATCGAATTTCACCAGATAAAAATCCGGGCTGAAAGCCATTGTCACATTGCCTTCCGCATCCCATCCAACAGGAAACGTTTTGGGCTCGTATTGCCATTCGATTCCATACATATCCAGAATATTTGCGAATTCCTCTTCCGCAGGGTGTTTGAAATTTGCTTTTTTTTGATGCTTCGGCGGTTCCACGCTGCAGGTGCCGAAGGCCTGATAAAATTTCGCACTGTTTTTCAATTCGGCTTGCAGTGCGATATGCTCCACACATTCCTGGACTGATTGCCGGTCGGTATTCAATATGACGTCGTAATGCACCGGATCAGCCCAATCAACACTATACAGCATGGAAATATACTTTTTATGGCGCCGGTCGCTTTTTTCAAGCAAAATGGCTGCTTCTGCCTCCCCCAGGCCGTATTTTTTCATCAGCCGCTGCACCCGCACCTGTTCGGATGCAATGACACGCACCCTTATGGCCTCCGGATGCCCCGCAAAGATAACCTGCGCTCCCATGCCCACAATGATGGAGGGTTCTTTTTCTGCTTCCTCCCGAAGCTGCTTCTCGATATATTCCTTGAAGCTAAGCCCTGCCCTGCAGCCGGTCAGGTAGAATTTCGGACTTTCTGCGAGCATTCGCAGTTCATAAGGTTCGGCAATTTCCGGCATCCATTCGGAAATTACCCTTTCCCTTACGATCAGCTGCATATTCAGCCTGGTTGAAAGGCTTTCGGCAATTTCATATCCCAGGCTTCCGTCCTGTCTCGATATAGTAATGATGGCCAAAAAAATCACCTTCCCAGTGAATTATACCACATGAGGGCATGAAATAGAATTCATTCTGCATACATGTACCATGCTATGGAGGAGCACGTTAAGCTTGTATTTATTATTACACAATATTGTATAAAAATAAGTGCATTCTGCCGAAAACAGAAAATACAGCAAGACAATCGTTCTGTATGGTAGTTTACGTCCTTATTTGAACATTGATTGAAACAGCAGCTTTCGGTATAATGATATCAGACTCCAGGGATAACCTAAAGGACAGTATCCTAACAGCAAAACCGCCGTATGATGTAGATACGGAAAGACTTCGGATTAATTAGTTCACAAAGTGAAATAAAATCCGGTATATCTGAAAGGTTAAAGAGGAAGTTTGAGGACAATGCGGCAGAAAGGTTATGATAAGCCGATCGCAAGCATAAGAAATCAGATGGAACATTTAATCCGGAGACGAAAAGAGTCAAAGTAAAAGGGTGGAGCAGAAAGGGTATTGAAATGATAAAGATTCGCTGGAGTCTTTTTTTATACCCTTTTGCTAAAGTTTTGTCGTAATCAGATTCCCCGATTCGTATCTTTTTAATCCATGCTTGAAAAACAGATATCCGAGGATGATATAAACCGCATCTACAGCCAGCAGCCCCAGCAATCCATACCAGCTGAAAGCCGCAAGCAGCTTGAAAGGCACAAATACGATAAAACCTGCCGGAAGCAGCGAATACATGAGCCATTTAA
>JAEZMC010000140.1 GCA_023435805.1 Bacillota bacterium
GATTTGAATGTCTGAAAGCTCTTGCACATCGTCATCACTGAGCAATTCATCACAGTCCAGCAAAAGCTTTACCGTACTTCCCACTTTGCCGATCCCTTTGATATACCTTTGGTTGCTGCTTCCATTCACATTGGGTGGCGGAACAACGTTTGCCCCGTCAATGGAAATCACTTCAGATACTGCATCAACAATCAAGCCTGCCGATATTCCCCTGACATCGATAACAATTGTACAGGTCCTGTCGTTGTATTCCCTTGGTTCCTTTCTGAACCGGAGCCTTACATCAATAACGGGTATGATTTTCCCCCGGAGGTTGATGATACCTTTTACATAGGCAGGCAATTCAGGGACTTCCGTGATAGATTGCAATCCAACAATTTCCGTAACATACCTGATGTCTATTCCGTACTCTTCCTTTCCCAGTACAAACGTCAGGTACTTGCCTTTTTGCGTGTCTTCGTCCAATTCCATTTTCTCTTCCAGCAGTTCGGACATATTGCTTCTCCTTTCTTTTTATTATTTTCCGGTCTCTGGCGCATTACGGGCTGTTTGCCTGAGGCAGACATTCGACGCCATAATCGCAGTCCGATTTATCAAAACAAGCCAGGTACTTTAACCAAGCAAACCTGCAATATCCAGTATCAGGCTTATACCCCCGTCCCCAAGCAGCGTGCACCCTGATATGCAGCCGCTTTTTTTAACATAACCGGGCAGAGGCTTTACAACAACCTGCTGCTGCCCGACCAGCCCATCTATAAAAATACAGGCGCTTTTTCCGCCGTTTTCAACCATCACGACCATGCCGTCCGCAATTTCTGTTACTTGCGTTTCTATGCCGAATTTTTGATACAGCCTGATGACAGGGTAGCACTCGCCCCTGACCATTATCATTTCCTTCCCGGCACCATCAGGCAGGATGACATCCCGGCCGGCCTTGAAGGATTCTTTCACTGAAACTGTCGGAATGGTATAAAAAGCTTTCCCGACCTTTGCAATCATACCGTCGACAATGGCCAGAGTAAGCGGTATTTTGATCGATACTGCGGTGCCTTGCCCTTCGCTGCTGTCGATGAGAACCGTCCCTCCGACTTTCTCTATGTTTTTGGCGACAACATCCATTCCGACACCGCGTCCGGAAAATTCCGTCACTTGCTCTTTTGTAGAAAAACCGGGTTTCATGATAAGAGAGTAGATCTCCTGGTCTGTCAAGTCGCTGTCCGCCTTGCCGTAAAGATTTTCCTTCCGGGCTCTGGACAGTATTTTATCCCTGTTCAGCCCTTTCCCGTCATCTCTGACATAAATCCATACGTTCCCGCCGGTATTGGCAGCCTCAAGGATGATTTTTCCCGCTGCCGGCTTTCCGTTGGCAATGCGCTGATCGGCAGCTTCTATGCCATGGTCGATGGAATTCCGTATAAGGTGCATTAATGGATCGGAAATTTGCTCAATGACGTTTTTATCTACTTCCGTCTCTCCTCCGATGATCTCAAGCTCAACCTCCTTATTCAGCTTTTTGCTCATATCCCGTACGATCCGTTGCATTTTCTGGAAGGTTGCCGAAAGCGGAACCATTCGGATAGACATAATGATATCCTGCAGCTCATTTGTAATTTTCCCGAGCTGTCTTGCCGACTTGTGGAAGCTGTCGAGCTGCAATCCCTTCAGTTCGGGATTTTGGGTCACCATCGACTGGGAGATGACAAGCTCGCCCATCAGATCCATCAGCCTGTCGAGCTTTAAAATATTGACACTGATAAAGCTTTGCCGGGATGGATGGTTTTCATTATCCTCACCGATCCTTTCTGCAATCCGGCTTTGCCGCCCCATCCGCTCCGTATGCATTTCCTCCGCGGAATTCTGAGGTTCGTTTTCATTCCGTAGAGGCAATATCTCCTCATGGCAATCCAGCACAAGCTCCTTCAGAAAAACGGTCTTTTCAAGCTGTTCTTTAATCTCATCCGGCTGCAGCTCGGAGCAGAAATATACTTCGAACCCCGTCTCCCGTATCCGGCAGGCGCTTTCATCACCCTCTGTGATATCGGGCGGCTCATGGCGGATTACATCTGCAAACTCCTTCAATCTGTGCAAAACGGCAAACGCCCTGATATTTTCCATCTCACAGCCGTCTTCAAAATACAGAACGGCCTTATAAGAACGGAGTCGGCTATTCAGAGCGTCGTCATCGCTCTTGCCATTTCCGGCGTAATGGTCCGTCGATTCCTTTTTGCCAGGTGTGGATTCGTCAGGAAACATGCAATGAATGACCTGCAGGTAATCATTGATCAACTCCTGCAGCGCATTTGCACTACCATCTGGCGTGAGCCCGTTCTCTATTTTATTAATTTCTGTTTTAATAAAATCTGCACACCCCAGAAGGATATCCGTCAGGGCTGAATAATCCAATTCCTCCGGCCTATTCTCGCGAAGAAAAAAGAATACGTCCTCCATTGAATGTGCCAAATCCGATATCTGAGTGAAATGCATCATTGCTGAAGAGCCCTTGATGGTATGCATGATCCTGAATATCTCACCAATATGCCCGCTGTCCATGCCGCTTCGCTCTACGGATAAAATCAATCGCTCCAGCTGCTCTGTCAATTGTATCGTTTCAAAGATATACATTTCCATTAACGGATCTTTATTAGAATTTTTGTCCATTTAGCATCTCCCGGCACCGGTGCAAGCATTTTGTTACCATACCGCCATAAAAGTTTTTATTATATTGCAGTATTGTAATTATGCTGTAACACTTCCAAATTTTAATGTAACAATATATTTAAAATGTTACATTAAACTTATACTTAAATCGGTGATATATCGAAGTATATGAAGTTAATTGCATATATTGCCTCTACATGGGTTGTAATAGTATGCATTATTTATTATAATATTTAACATATTTGTTACATAGGAAAGGTTGGATCATTATGACAGTTGAGCCCATTCGTGACAAAGAAAAAATAAAACAAATGTATCACTACCTTGCCGGCCGGGATCTGAAATACGGACTGCTATTTAAGTTCGGACTGAATACCGGTCTGCGCATCAGCGATATCCTGCCGGTTAAATACAAATCGGTATGCAGCGTAAATGGCGAGTTCCACGACTATTTGGTTTTGAATGAAAAAAAGACTGGCAAAGAGAAGAAAATCGTACTCAATAAAGCCTTGCGTAAGGCAATAGCAGCTTATGCGGAACAGGAACAGCTTTTAGCGGAAAGTTACCTTTTTTCAAGCAAAAAGGGGGCTCACATAGGCAGGATCCAGGCTTACCGTGTACTCAAGGACGCAGCCGACATCATCGGTATTGAAAACTTCGGAACCCACAGCCTCAGGAAAACATGGGGCTATTGGACATACAAGGCCTCCAGGTATAACATCGGACTGATCATGGACACCTTCAATCACAGCTCTCCCAATATTACGCTGCGATATATAGGCGTCAGCCAGGACCAAAAAGATGAATTGTATTCCCTGGTACAGTTTTAAAAAAGAATTAAAAATTGTTAGAAAGATTTTGTAAAATGAAGAAGGATTTTAAGATATTTTGTCGAATATCTCCTGATGATACAGAATAAATAGAATGTTACATCCAGATTTAGTATAAATCCCCTTTCCATGTCAATTCAATACATGCCGAATGCTCCTGATCTATCTATTCCACCGGAAGAACGGCAGCAAACCTCTTTTACGATGTTTCTGCCGCATCACTGATGCGTCCGACCTATGTGCACATATAATGTTTTTTTACCTGCCGTGACCACCTTCCAGCTTCACCTTCAGGATTTCCTTCAGATACAGCAGCTGAACCTTGTCATAACCAACCCTGTAGACTTCCGAAGCGACGTCTTCAATAATGAAGTCCCTTGCGTCCGCCACATGCTCCGGTATGATCCGCCATAAAGCTCCGGGCTCCGAAACAGCGGCGTCCGGGCTCTTAGCAGAGCCTTCTCCGGTTAAGCCGGCCACTGCCTCCATTTTTGCACGGGCGTAACGTTCCAGCTCACTTTCGAAATATTCCATATCGTAAATAAAGGAAGCCTTGTCATCCACCTCCGGTGCATCTACCACCGCAAAATCCTTGAAATGCATGAACAGCACTCCGGCCTCCTCATCACACACAACGCGTTTCACGCTGTCAAAGTACTGCAACCAGAGACGGTACCTCTTTGGATGATCTGCAAAGTGCTTCTCCATGGTTTTCAGTTCCTGCCAGCGGAGAAACCGGAATTCCGCTTCCTTCTCGACCCTCCCCCAGAATTCGGCGCCATCCGGCATGCCGAACCTTTTCAAAACGAGGAGGTTCAAGTCGTCAAATTGTTCCTGAGGCTTCAGCTTGATCAGATAACAGGAAAACATTGCCGCAGCACGGGCGGCGTCCAGCTGCTTCAGCATTCCGGCAAAAACAGCCCTGTTTGCTGTAAAGCCTTCGCTGCCGCAACTCAAAAAGAAAAGCTCGCATACCTTTCTTCCAAGCTCCAGCTCCTCACGGATGTCGTATTTTCGGAAAAACTGTTTCATCTCAAGTCCCTCCATGACCAAAAGGGCGTACACACGGCCGGCGATGCCGTCTTTGCGGTCATCCAGCCTCGCGAAAAGCGTGCATTCATAC
>JAEZMC010000211.1 GCA_023435805.1 Bacillota bacterium
ACGTGATCCATGTGGACGGTTTGAAGAAGATAACTGCCAAAGATACGTCATGTACCTGTAAGGGACTCACACCAGGAAAGACCTACCGGTTTACAGTTAAAGCCTATGATGCAGCCGGAAATTATTCTGCCGGTACTGAAACAACCGGCGGCACTGTAGCAGATACCACCCCTCCATCAGCACCATATGGTTTGAAGTCGGAGCATGTCAGCGAAACAGAGGTGACGATTGTCTGGGTATCCTCCGCTGATAATGTCAAGGTTAAAAAATATGAGATTTACAGCGGCGGTACGAAAGTAGGCTCCTCGAGTAAAACATCCTGGACAGCCAGAAAGCTGCAGCCAGGCAAAAGCATTACATACTCGGTCAGAGCGGTAGATTCTTCCGGTCTGCAATCTCCCGAAAGCCTCCCGCTGACCGTAACGACAAGAAAAGACCTTCAAAATCCAACTGTACCGGGAAATCTGAAAATCAACTCATTAAAGGGCTCCTCGCTTTCGCTTTCCTGGGATGCTTCAACCGATAATACAAAGCTGGAGAATTATCAAGTGTACTGCAATGGTTCAATGATTGCCACCACTACCAGAACCACCCGGTCTGTCAAAATACCGTCCGGCATTCATATCGGTATTTATTGGGTAAGGGCCTGTGACATATCCGGAAACCTATCACCGAAAAGCAATACAGTTACTGCCGTTACTGCAAAATAATGCGGAATGCAAAAGGACACAGGATTTTATATCATGGCTTCAAAAGATGCTCCGGTAATGTATTGAAAGGTATTATCTTCTGCTATAAAATGAACCTGGGTAAGGAAGTAATATACCACTTCTGTAGAACGAACAAAATGACTGACAAGGAGGTACCATGCAGAAAAACATATTGATTACAGGTGCTTCAAGAGGCCTTGGTCTCGGATTGGTTACAGCATATTTGGAAAAAGGCGCCCGTGTATTTGCCTGTGCAAGAAAACAAAACAGCAGTTATTATGCTGAATTGAAGACACGCTTCGGAGACAATCTGCAGCTCGTCGAGATGGATGTTTCCTGTTCGGCTTCAGTGAACCAGGCTGCAGCTTCCATCAGGGAAATGACCGGCAGCCTGGATATCCTGATCAACAACGCCGGCATTCATGCGGAGGATTCCTTCCTTCCCATTGAAGAAGTGAATGTTGATAACTGTATCGAGGTATACAATGTTAATACACTGGGGCCTCTTAGAGTGACAAAGGAGCTGTTGCCTCTTCTGGAAAAGGGGAATATAAAAGTCCTGGCCAATATCTCTTCTGAGGCAGGCAGTATCACGAACTGCCGCAGGGAAAAGGAATTTGACTACTGTATGTCGAAAGCTGCGCTAAACATGCAAAGCGTTATATTTCAGAATTATCTGAAAGCAAAAGGGATTAAGGTACTTTCCATACATCCCGGATGGTTCCGAAGTGATATGGGCGGTCCCAATGCGCATCTGGCCGTATCGGAAGCAGCCGAGGGTGTGATGAATGCCATTGCAAACTTCGGAGGCAGTCTGGATAATTCGGTCTATTTGGATACTACCGGAAAAATAATTGCATATTGATTGTTAAAAAATAATACGGCTGACGTTTGTATTGCGTCAGCCGCATTAAGCTTGTTTTAAAAAGCAATGTTGTGTGCCGTTTGGAGCCTGCACATGATTCCCGGCAGCTTGCTCCTCCGTTTCTGGCGGAAAGCAAACCGTCAGCATCACAGGCAGGCGTTCATGCCATTACCTTCCGGCACAAATGCAGCCGAGATTCCCGTTTTGCATCTCCGGCAGGCGCTTTATCGTCCTATGAACTGCTGTACTAAAATCTTGCCGTAGGTCGTGCTTTCCACTACTCCAATACCGGTGACTTTAAAACCTGAATTCAAAATGTTCTTTTTATGGCTGTCTGACGCCATCCAGGCTTTAAACGCACCTTCCACCGTCTTGTTTCCTGCTATGTTTTCACCTGCGGATTTAAATGTGTTGTTGAACTGCCTCATCATATCAAACGGTGAACCGTAGGTAGGAGACTGATGCGAGAAATAATTGTTATCGATCATGTCCTTTGCTTTGGTCCTTGCCACTTTCATCAGGCTGTCATCCACAGCAAGCTGCTCGAGTCCTGCATCCGTACGTGCCTTATTGACCAGTTCAAGCAGTTTCTGTTCATCCTGGGTGAGGCCCGAACTGATTGCTGACGGTGTGGAGCTCTTACCCGGTGCTGTTTTTTCCTTTGTCTTGCCTTTTGACTTATCATTGGACTTGACGTCTGTTTTGTCCTTGCTTACCGTCACAGCCGTTTCATCCGTTTTGGAGGCTACTGTTTCCGGCACGTCACCAAGTTTGATATATCTGCCGTCTACCGCCCCCACCATTCCGGTGTCGGGATTGTAAATTGCGTACCATTCCCCCAGTTTTCCCAGAACAGTCACAGCCTGCCCCTTCTGGAGCTTGCAGATGGACGAGAAACTTGTTGACGGACCTTCCCTGACGTTCAGCTGTCCGACTGTTACCGTCGCAGCCGTAAGGTTCACCCTTTCCAATGCCAGCTGTTCGCTGGCGCTGCTGCCGGTGGAAGCGGCGTAACCTGCGGATGATGTAAGTAAAACAGCCAGTGCTACCAAAATGACAATCTTTCTTTTCATACTATTACCTCCAAATGTCTCTTCATGCAAATTAATTTGATTTATACTGATAATAGTATTAACAAAAAATTTTGAATTATTTGCATGAATATGACATATGGGTAATAAAATTTCAGTTATTTATCCGCCTGTTTCTGTAATAAAGCGCGATATCGGCGGAAACCATCAACAGATTCAGTATGTACAGAAACACAACACCGTCGGGATTATATAGCAATTTGTGCAGAATGCCTGCAATATAGCCCGCCACAATTATAAACAGGAACAGGACGCTTTTTCCTTTTGTCTCCCTTGATGTATAGGACTTGTAGATGGAAAATGGCCAGGCCATACCAAAACAAATCAGCATGATAATCTCAAAAATACTCATTTGAATAAAATCCCCTTCTTTCTACAGCAGGTTTCATATTTTACAAAAAATGCACTCCCTTTTAAAAAAGGGGTGTGTCAGACACCCCTTAATACGCCTTCCCCCAGTAAACAAGCGTATTCGCTTCCTTGCCGCAGCAGATGCAGCGGTCTGAAACAGGCTGCACATCGAAGGGGATGCAGCGGGAGGTAGCGCCTGTTTTTTCCTTGATAGCATCCTCGCAGGCTCTGTCGCCACACCACATAGCCTTGATAAAGCCGGGTGTCTGACTGATCAGTTTTTCAAATTCCTCCATTTCGACCGCAGTATAAGTCTTTTCATCACGTAAAGCCGAAGCTTTTGCAAAAAGGTCGTTCTGTATGGAATCGAGCAGTCCGGTCACTATTTCTTCAAGCTGGTCAATGGGTACAAAGGTCTTTTCCCTGGTATCCCTTCTGACAAGGACTACTTGACCTTTTTCAATATCCTTCGGACCGATTTCGAGACGTACCGGTACACCCTTCATTTCATATTCGCTGAATTTCCAGCCCGGGGACTTGTCACTGTCATCCATTTTCGCCCTCACGATTTTGGACAGCCTGGACGTCAACTCGGCCGCTTTTTCCAGAACACCTTCCTTATGCTGTGACACAGGTATCACCACTACCTGCAGCGGAGCGACCCTGGGCGGCAACACAAGCCCGCTGTCGTCTCCATGCACCATGATGATGGCGCCGATCAGTCTCGTGGTCATGCCCCACGACGTCTGATGCACATACTGGAGCTGGTTGGAGCTGTCCGTATACTGGATATCAAATGCTTTTGCAAAACCGTCACCGAAATTGTGGGTCGTGCCTGACTGCAATGCAATGCCGTTGTGCATAAGGCTTTCGATCGTATAGGTGGCTTTCGCGCCTGCGAATTTTTCCTTTTCAGTCTTCTGGCCTTTTACAACCGGTATGGCGAGAATATTCTCACAGAACTCGGCATAGACGTTCAGCATCCGAATCGTCTCCTCCTGTGCTTCTTCAGCCGTGGCATGCGCGGTATGGCCCTCCTGCCAGAGGAATTCAAGCGTTCTCAGGAAGGGGCGTGTGGTCTTTTCCCATCGAACTACCGAACACCACTGATTGTAGAGCTTCGGCAGATCCCTGTATGAATGGATGATATTGGCATAATGGTCACAAAACAGCGTTTCGGACGTGGGTCTGACGCAGAGCTTTTCAGATAGCTGCTCGCTGCCGCCATGGGTGACCCATGCCACCTCGGGAGCAAAGCCTTCCACATGGTCCTTTTCCTTCTGCAGCAGGCTTTCCGGGATGAACATGGGCATATATACGTTTTCATGACCTGTCTGTTTAAAACGGATATCCAGTTCCTTCTGGATGTTTTCCCAGATTGCATAACCGTACGGACGGATGATCATACAGCCCCTGACGCTGGCATAGTCAACCAGATCCGCCTTTTTGATCACATCGGTATACCATTGTGTAAAATCCTGGTTCATCGGCGTGATTTCTTCAACAAATTTTTTATCCTGTGCCATAAATAACACTCTCCTTTTTTTATTATTAGCTGTTCCGTATGCTAATACCGCAAGAAGGGGATCTTCAGGTACCGCCGGCGCAAAATTCAGCCCGTTTTAAATGCAGTCCAGTGAACACCCGGCGCCTTTAACCACCGCCTGCAGCCCACCGGTGCCGCAAATAAAAAACGTCCCTACATAACAATATAGGGACGGATCATATCCGCGGTACCACCCAGTTTGGATACCCCAACTCAAAAGCCTTTATCGCTGCTTATACGGCTGCCTCATCGGCAGCATCTCGGGGGTGGGAAGAAAGGCTGCTGCACCTTTCGCATTCCCGTCATCAATTGTATTCATATTAAAAAGTAGTATATTACAACACCGAAATACTGTCAAGGGGCAGGTTTTGTGTATGAAACCGTGAAAATGCGGGGTCTCATATTCTTTAAATACTATACTTTCCCTTGCGTTTCTATTCGTGATCATTTCAAAATCGCACCTGCCGTGAGCGCATTTTCTATCTGCTCATTTCCAATCAAATAGACAAGTATCGTCGGCAGGCTTGTTATGATCATTGCGGCTCCAATCTGCCCCCAGTGAGACACTCCGATGCTTACAAAGAAATTCAGCAGTCCCACCGTCAAAGGCCGAATCTTATCATCAGCCGCTAAAATAAAGGCCAGAAAGAATTCATTGTATGTGTTCATAAATATTAAAACGCACTGCGTGGCAAGTGCAGGTTTTACTATCGGCAATATAATGCGGAAGTACGTTTGGAAAATATTACAGCCGTCCATGCATGCAGCCTCTTCAAGCTCTTTGGGCAGGCCTCTGAAAAAGGCATAAAGCATCAGGACACAGGAAGAAAGCGCGAAGGCTGAATAAGGCAGAATCAGACCGAGGTGTGAACCCTTCAATCCAAGATTTCGTGTCATGATCAGGATCGGTATGATGACGACCTGGGCAGGCACAATCAGTCCCATAGCAATATAGCTGAGTGCAAAGCCCTTCATCTTCCAATTCATTCTGCTTACGCAATAGGCAAACATGCTTCCTAAAAATATAGTGATAAGAATTGTGCTTACAGAATAGATCAGGCTGTTGGATAAATATCTCAGGAAATTGAATCTCTCAAGCGCATCGCCGTAATTATTAAAAACCCATTGCTTCGGAAGCCCGAAAGGGTTGTCATATACTTCGCTTTTTGATTTGAACGATATATTAATCATCCAGTACATGGGGAAAAGAAAGGATACCCCAATTAATATCATCAATGCATTGTACAGCGTTTTAAACTTGTCTCTCTTCATGACTGCAACACCGTCCTGTTAAAACTCAATTTTTTCTCTTGCTACAAATCGGTTGATGAAAAATGTAATGATCAGGCATTCAAGTACGAAAATGATGGCGATCGCACAGCCCTGGCCGAAATCGGAGGCTGAAAACGCCTTAAAGAACAACTGGTAAACCACAGTTCTTGATACGTCGCCGGGTCCGCCTGCAGTCATAATCCGGACATGCGCAAACTGGGACATACACCCCAGTACCGATAATACGAGCAAATATTTGGTTACCTCCTGCAAAAGGGGAATGGTTATTTTTACGCTTGTTCTTACAAACCCTGCGCCATCCATGACGCCGGCCTCATAATAAGTCTTCGGGATTGCTTTGATGCCTGTATAGAAAAGTAATGCATTCAAGCCCAGGTATTGCCACAGGAATGCTGCCGCTATTGCCAGGACTACAGTTCTTTCATCTGACAGCCAAGCCAGAGCGAGGCTGTCCAGTCCGATTGCCCTCAATATGCTGTTAATCAGGCCCCACTGGGGTTCATAAATTGCGACCCACATCTGCGCTATGACGGTTACTGAAAGCACGGCAGGAAATACACTGCTGGCTTTGAAAAACCTTCTTACCGATTCGGTCTGCCTGTCTACGATCAGTGCAAGAATTAATGATATAGGTAATCCAACAAAGGTAGATATCAACACGATAATAAACGTATTAAGATTTGATTTCCAGAAGGTCGCATCCCTCAAAACACTTAAATAGTTTGCGAACCCGACATATCCCATGTTTTTAAACCCATCGTTGCTTTGAAAGCTGATAATAAGTTCCGGTATGATCGGGTAGATTACAAAAGCTGTGAATAACAACAGCGTTGGAAAAGCAAATAGAAATATTGCCAGCTTGTTACCATAAAATTTGTTCATATTGTCACCTATTAGTCAACATCCCTATATGAGAGAACTCATATAGGGATGTGTGATTGGGTCTCTGTCTTTTCCTGCTATATCAACTATGTATACTATTTGAAGTTCTCGGCCCAAATCGGATTGATTGCCTTGATATAATCATCCGGCGAATACTTTCCGGTAAGAAGCTTGCTGTTAAGCGTCGAGATTTCCGCAGACATCTTGGTATTAAATACAGCGGACCATAAGGATGGAACCTTTGTTGATGCAGCACCAAACTGGTCAAGGTTCTTTTGCAGCAGCGGTGATATCCCTTCGATCACAACGCCGGTATCCAGTGCGGTGGGTGCTTTTTGTTCCGTATTGTAATACAAAGCGTCCTGAGTTGCACAGAACATGGCAAACTGAGCGGCTACTTCAGCGTTTTTCGTTTTTGCAAACGCCAGATATCCGCTTAACGGAGCGCCCCAGAACTGGATGGATGCGTTTGCATCATTGCCTTCCTTTGCGGACGGCCATACGATAAAATCGGTATCCGGGCTTGCCTTTTCCAGATTGGTGGTCTCCCATGAGAACATAGCCAGCATTGCGGCTTTACCGGAAGTATACATCTCAACGGCCGGACCGTAATCGATATTTGTTACGCCATCTGCGAAAGCTCCGGCATTAACAAGGGTCTGTATCCTTCCCAGAGCATTTTTGACAACCGGATTGCTGAAATCAGTCTTGTTATTAACCAGATCAATGGCAACCTGAGGATCCTCTGCCATAATCATTGTCTGTAACATATGAAGGTTTGGCGTCCAACCATCCTTGCCGACGATGGACATTGGGACAATCCCTTTGCTCTTGAGGGTTTTGCAGACTGCGACCAGTTCGTCAAATGTCTTCGGAACCTCTACGCCGTTCTTGGCAAATACATCCTTGTGGTACCACAATCTTGGTGTAAAGTACTGATCGGAACCCGGCTGCACACAATAAAGCTTTCCGTCCTTATCGGGTGCGACAACTTCTTTCATTTTGAATTTCTTGTCAAAACCTGACTTTTGTACATAAGGATATAAATCCAATGCATTGCCTGCCGTAACTACGACACTGGACAGATTCTGTTCGGAGAACCAGACATCAGGCATGTCGCCTGAAGCATTGTAAGCCTTCAGCTTATTGGCGTAATCCTGTCCTCCGCCGCCCAAATCATACTCGATCTCAACATTCGGCATTTCTTTTTCAACATTTACCTTGATATATTTCTCACGGATGTTGTTTCTGTTGTCGTCAGCGCTTAAGGAGAGGAATTTGAGCTTGACTTTTTCGGCAGCCTGTGTTTCCGTAGCTTTTGCGCTTTCGGTAGCCTGCGTTTCGACAGCTTTCGTGGTTTCAGTCGTTTTTGAAGTTTCGCCGCCGCATGCTGTCATGGACACTAACATGACCAACGCGACAACAATAGACATGGCCTTGGCTAGCTTTTTCATTTTATGGCCTCCTCAATTTGATAATGAAATTCAAGACGTTATCCTTTCGAAAGGTTTCTGTAACTGTTACATTACAATTGTATAACCTTGCTTCAGTGCATTGAAGGGAATTTTTTTTGCCGACAAGGAAAATTGTCGGGAAATTTCAAGACGATTCACTGCGGTTTCCTTACATTTTCAATATACTTGCTCGGTGCCAGCCCATAAAATTTTTTGAAGCATTTTCCAAAATAGTTCGCGTCCGAATAACCCACTCTGCTTGCAACATCCAGCACCAGCATATTTCCGTCGTCAAAAAGCGCTTTGGCCTTTTTGATTCTGAATTCAGTCAAATATTCATTGATTGTGACGCCCGCTTCCCTTTTAAAGATAAAACAGAGGTGCGCATAATTGACAAACAGGTTTCTTGCTATTTCATCAATATTGAGTTCATCGTTATAGTAGTTGTCCCTGATATACCTTTTCACATCCTCAATAAGCTTTGATGCCTTTGAGCTTTTATTTCTCTTTACGGTTTCCAGTGCATACCGGAAAATGCCCTCCATCCAGTTTTCCATTTCATCAATGGATTTTTTTGATTGGATTTCTTCAATCACATTCAGCCGGTGATTCGGAAGGATATTTTCAATTCTTAAGCCCACTTCCGCGATAAATTCGAGGCATACCGCCACCATTTCTATGCAGACCACAAATAGGATTTCATGATAGATATTGGAGTCGCGCATCTCCATGAATACCTGTTTGATCAGCTTCTGAACCTCCTCCTCGTCGGCTGTGCGCATATTCATTAATAGCTGGCTCCTATGCTCACCGGTAAACAGGTTTCTCTTTATACCCGAATCTGCAACGGAGCTGTACGTGATAATCCTGTTGTACCCTAATGTAAGCTTGTTCTTCAAAGCTACCAGGGACTCTTTATAGGATGTGGATATATCAAACAAATCATCCTTTTCGCTTCCTACTCCTATCGTAACTGTGAAGCCCAGGTGCTTGCCGACTAGAGCCCGGATCAATTCCAGCCGGCTCTCCAGAAGAGGGCTGACACCATTATCGTTTTCCATGCCGTTTATGCCCATAATTAAGCAAATCCGGTCATCTCTGTCGTAGCACATATCAAAAACAAACTGTTCTGAAAGAATTTCATTTAAAATATTGGATACGGCAAATTTCCACAGCTGTTTATCTTCATCATTCCATTCGGAATTGTCTTCATAATCCAATTCTATGGCGACCACCTGAAAGTAAGCAGAATGAATATTTATGTTCAGGTATTCCATCTTTTTTATGGTTTCCGCTTTTTTTTGTATGAAATTTCCTTGTATCAGCTCGTTCAACAGCTTATCCTTCAACAGGGGAAGGCTGTCCCTGACTTGCTGCTTCAACCCTTCAACCTCGATTTTTATGCTTGCTTCCTTTTCAATGATCTTTTTGATCTCAGCTAAGGAATTCATGAGCTCCTCGTCATTAACAGGCTTTAAAATATAATTGTTCACCCCGAGTTGAACGGCCTGCTTTGCATAGCTGAACTCGCTATGCCCTGTCAGAATAATAATTTTGCTGCTGATCTCCTTATCCTTGATATTCTGAACAAATTCCAGTCCGTCCATGATAGGCATATTAATGTCAACAATCAGAATATCGGGCTTCAATTGTTCCACTCTTTCAAGAGCATCCTTGCCGTTTTTGGCTTCTCCGCATATTTCAAATCCAAGCTCATTCCATGGAAGGGATACCTTCAGTGCCTCTCTGAAATAATATTCGTCATCTACTATCATGATCTTCAGCATGTTTTTCACCCTCAAACCGTTATTGCAGGCAATCTCAGTGTAACTTTGGTATATTCTGAAATCCTGCTCTCTATTGTCAAACCGTATTCTTCTCCGTATAGCAGCTTCAATCTGGAGTCAACACTGTGAATGCCGAAATCGGTGCTCATCCTGGCATTCGGCGGCCTGTTCAGAACTTTGGCTATTTGTTCCCCACTCATTCCGACGCCATCGTCAAAAACTTCTATCCGGATTGCATCCTGCTCAAAATATCCCTTTATGACCAGCATGCCCTTGTCCGCTTTCTGCTTCAGTCCATGATAAATGGAATTTTCCACAAGGGGCTGCAG
>JAEZMC010000238.1 GCA_023435805.1 Bacillota bacterium
CAATGGACCGGGATCCCTTGTAGAAGTGCTGGACGGTACTACGATGAAACCATTGACGGGAGCTGGTTCAAATGCTGTTTAAATTGGCGGGAAGCCTCATAGTCATACTTTCATGCACCTTTCTGGGATTCATATTATCGAGAGATTGCAGGAAGAGGCCCCAACAGCTGAGAGAGCTGCAGAGCATGCTTCAGATGTTTGAGAATCAAATCAGCTACCTTTCCGACGTCATTACTGAAGCCTTTGAACGGATCTGCAGAGTCGGACACAGTGAAACAGCCGTCCTTTTCACTAAAACAGTGGAGCTTCTGCGTGAGGAACGGGGCGTGAATGCTTCGCAAGCCTGGGAGACGGCTGTGAGGCAAAATATCAGGAAAACATCACTGAACCGGGAGGACGAAGAGGTGCTGGTATCATTCGGAAAAATGCTGGGCAGCTCGGATCTGGAGGGACAGTTAAAAAATATCAGGCTGACACTGGGGCAGCTGAAGATGCAGGAAGAAAAAGCGGAGGAAAGCAGAAGCAGGAATGAGAACATGTACAGAAGCCTCGGAATACTTGGCGGTATTGCGGTTGTAATCGTACTGCTTTGATTTTAGTGGAAGAGAGGGAATGCTTTTTATGGGGGTAGACTTGATTTTCAGAATTGCTGCCATAGGGATACTGGTTGCTGTGCTGAACCAGCTGCTGATCCGGTCAGGCCGGGAGGAACAGGCGATGATGACTACCCTGGCAGGTCTTATTGTCGTACTTTTAATGGTAGTGAAAGAGATTGCCAATCTATTCGAAACGGTGAAGATGATTTTCAAGCTAAACTGAAAATCGGATCCGGGGAGGATGGGCGTCATGCAATTACTGCAAATAATCGGAATCGGCATTGTTGCAACCGTAATCATCATTGTACTGCGGATGCAAAAACCGGAAATCGCCGTACAGGCCAGTATCGTCACAGGCCTGGTGATATTCTTCCTTCTGGCGTCGAAGATATCGGCAGTCATCGAGCTGCTGGAGAGCTATGCGGACAGGGCAGATATCAATCCGGTATATTTTACAACCGTGCTGAAAATCACAGGCATAGCCTATATCACGGAATTCGGCGCCGAGGTGTGCAAGGATGCCGGGGAAAGCTCCATTGCATCAAAGATTGAACTGGCCGGAAAGATCACGATTATGGTGCTTGCCGTACCGATCATTACTTCTCTGCTTGATCTAATTATTAAAATCATGCCGTAGAGCGGGAGGAAATCATGAGTGTGCCGTACAAAAGAGACAAAAAAATACGAACAGGCCTGATGCTCGGAATAGTCATGCTCATATTTTTTTCACTGTGGAATTTCAGCTTTGCAGAAGGTAACACAGGCGGCACGGAGTCTGAAAAAGAGATCATACAAGGACAGTCCGATTCAAGCGGGATCGGCACCATACAGCGCGAAATTGAGAAATATGCCGATGAAGAAAGCAGAGCGTTTCTTCAGGGATACGACCCTGAAGAAATTATCAAAAATGCAGCTGAAGGGAAACTGGATCTGAATTTAAGAGGGCTGGCGAATAACGCCCTCAGGTATCTGTTCCGGGAACTGTACCAGAATCTCGGCATACTGGTCAGACTGGCCGTTCTAGTGGTAATCTGCGCGCTGCTGAAAAACCTGCAGACGAACTTCATGAGTGAAAGCGTCGGTGAAATCGCATTTTATGTCTGCTATATCGTCATCATATCGATTCTTCTGGTAAGTTTTAGTACGGCCATCAGGATGGGTACGGGCATAATTGATGAAATGGTAGGCTTCATGTATGCCACTGTGCCGGTGCTGATCACGCTGCTTGTAAGCGGCGGAAACATTACCACCGGCGGTGTTTTTCAGCCTATTATGCTGATGGTGGTGGAGGTTACCGCAACGATCATTAAAAATGTATTTATTCCCATCATTTTTTTATCAACCATACTGACCATCGTTAACAATATTTCAGAAAAGATACAGCTTACCAGGCTGGCAAGCTTTATTAAACAAATTGCCACATGGGCGCTTGGAACAATTTTGACGGTTTTCATAGCGGTCGTTTCCGTGCAGGGAACGCTTGGGGCAGTAGTGGACGGCGTGACGAGCAAAGCCGCCAAATTTGCTATTAGTACGTTTATACCGATTGTTGGGAAGACGCTTTCCGACGCAGCCGATACGGTAATCGGCTGCACGCTGCTTATCAAGAATGCCGCCGGCATTGCCGTCATGCTTGGTGTCGTTGTGATCTGCATTGTCCCGCTGATCAAGATCATTGCTCTGGTTGCTCTTTATAAGGCAGCCAGCGCTTTACTGGAGCCCATCTCCGAGAAGCGCATCACCAGCTGCATCAATGATGTAGCCGGTTCCATGCTGTATTTATTTGCTGTAACGGCTGCTGTCGCGTTTATGTTCATGATTTCGGTAACAGCCTTGATCAGCGCGGGAAATTTGAGCGCCATGCTAAGGTAGGAGGTCGTGATGGTAGACTTTATCAGGCAGTGGATTGTCAATATTGTAACGCTGGTATTGTTCATCGTATTGATTGAAATGCTGCTGCCCTCCGGAAAAATGAAAAAGTACGCAGGTCTGGTGACAGGAACGATTCTGATCATTGCCATCATCAGCCCCTTGCTTGGATTGTTCGGTAAAAACTTTGACTTTGCGGCGCTGCAGACCATGAGCAGCAATACACTCGATAAGCTGCAGGTGGAGAAGGACAGCAAGCTGCTGGAGAAAAAACAGATGGAGCAGATCGTAGAGGTATATCGGACGAAGATCATTGAACAGCTTGAGGAAAATGCTAAAGAAGTGGAAGGGGTCGGACAGGTGAAAGCGGATGTGATATTTAATGAGGATTATCAATCCAAAGGTTTTGGAGAAATAAAGCGCGCTTATCTGGAAGTCACCCCTGCCGTAAGCAAAGGGGACGGTTCTGGCGGAGCCAACAAAGGGGACGGTTCTGCCCGGACTGATGAGGGGGACGGTTCTATCAAAATGGATGCAGTTGCAGGAGTTGAGCGTGTAAAGATCGGCAATGGAGGGAAGCTGGAAGAGAGTGGGGAGAGCGTCGACCCGGTGCTTAGAAAAAGGCTGGAGGAGCGTATCAGCAAGGTATTCGGAGTTGAAAGCGAAGATATAGTTATTTCGCAAAAGACGAGGTGAGCGTATGGATATCATGAAAAAAATCAAAGATGCAATAGACGGCAAGAACAGAAGGAAGCTGATCGAAAACACTGCAATTGTCATCGTTGTAGGAGTAATTGTCATTATCGCCGGAGGAACCATCTTCAGCGGCGGCAAATCGAATGCAACGCAAAAGGAGCAGAAAAAAGACGTAAATACCACAGAAAGCCAGCAAAATGCAGACTCAAGGAGCAGCGGCATCGAAGCGAGGCTGGCAGCTTTGCTCTCCCAGATGAAAGGTGTCGGAAAGGTGGACGTTATGGTCACCTTTTCCACAACACGCGAAAACATACCCGCCTATGACACCAAAAGAAATCAAAGCAGTACCGACGAAAAAGACAGCGCAGGCGGAACCCGGAGTATCAGCCAGGAGGAGTATGACAGTACACTGGCATACGAGGACTCCTCCAGCGGGGGGAAAAAGCCCGTCATACTGAAGGAACTGGAGCCTGAGGTAAAAGGCGTGCTGGTCGTGGCGGACGGTGCGGACAGTGTCGAGGTGAGAGAGCGGATCTGCAATGCGGTCACGGTGGTTCTTGATATACCGGTGCACAGGATACAGGTGGTACAGAGGAAAAAGTAACAGGTTTTCCAAAAAAAAGATATAAACGCAAAATCACCTGAATATATTATTTACTGAGTGGGACAAAAAATCGAATAAAACTTGTTCGCAGTTTCATAAAGGAGAATGTCGGGCGTTTAAAGCTTGAATTTCCTTTAAAACAATCAAAAAAGGGGGCAGAGTCATGATGGTTTTTAAAAGAAAACAGATAGTCATTTTGGCATTGATTCTAATGATAGTTATAGCAGGCTATCTGCAGTACAGTTACAGGCAGGGGAGCACATCGGCCGATATCGGCGGTAAACTCGGCGAGGCGGTTTACGTCGACAGTGAGACCAATAATGAAAGCCTGTCCGAAGTCGATGAGAGCTCGGCAGACAATACAAAGGCCCAAAAAAATGTCAGTGCCTCCAAAATGGCAAATGATTTCTTTGTCCAGGCAAAAATGGATAAGGAGCAGAGCAGAAGCAAAAACAGCGAATCACTGAAAGCTATTACCGAGGATGTAAACGCCAGCAAGGAGACGAAAGCGGCTGCATATGACAAAATGATAACCCTCACCGAAAATGCGGATAAGGAAATGAGAATAGAGACATTGATCAATAAGATGGGCTTTTCCGAAAGCTTTGTATTATTCGCCGATGACGGCAGCGTCGATGTTGTTGTGAAGACGCCGAGCCTCTCCACTTCACAGGCGGCTCAGATCACCGATATTGTGACCAGGCAGGCGGAAGTGGCTGTTGGGGATATTCATATAAAGAAATTGTTCTAGATTGACGGTGCAACAGCCTGAAAATGACTGCATGAGGAAAGATTGCCATGGTTTTATATAAGTGGTATAATAGGAAACGGGATGCAGCAAAATACAAGTGGTCATATTACCCGCAAAAACGGCTGCAGTGAGTGTTCCCGGTGTCAGCAGCCGGACAGATCCCGTCCCGATTAGACTGAACCTATGGAGGTATACAATGGAAGAAAATATCCAGAGTGTTGTCAATGATATAGGAGCGATTAAAATAACTGACGAGGTCGTGGCAATCATCGCCGGAATCGCAGCGACAGAGGTGCCCGGGGTAACAGGCATGAGCGGCGGCATCGCCGGCGGTATCGCAGAAGCCCTTGGACGGAAGAATTTATCAAAGGGCGTAAAAGTAGAGGTCGGAGAAAAGGAAGCGGCCATTGATCTGTTCATTATTGTCGATTACGGTTACCGCATACCGGAGGTTGCATGGACCATTCAGGAAAGAGTAAAGCAGGCGGTAGAGGAAATGACAGGTCTCCATGTCATCGAGGTGAACATCCATATTCAAGGCGTAAACATTGAACGTGAACATAAAAAAGAACTGCCTGAGGATCAGACAAAAGTCCGTTAAAAACGTATTACTGAATAAACCCCTAGAGGGTTTATTTTTTTGGAAAAATGCACTATAATGTAAATAGTTCCTTCAAAGGTATTTAACGGGTCACCAATGAAAAATAGTTATTGGAGAGGTGGTATGCCTATGAACATTTTATTCAGAGTCTTGCTGGCTATTTATGCATTTTGTCTTGCACTGGTTTCAGCTATTACCATTTGCATTACGATCAGGCCGGAATTATTCAACAGTATTGCGGATTATCTCTCGGAGAATGTTTTTGCGCAAGGAACAATCGGTATGCGTATCGCCGTTTTTACGATAGGGCTGATCTTCTTTGCGCTGAGCCTGGTGTTTTTGCTCTCCGGTGTGAAAAGCAACAAGGATAAAAAAGCGGTCAGTAAACATACTAATATAGGGGAAATCAGGATATCACTGAATTCCATAGAAAACATAGCTATCAACGCTTCCAAAAAGGCAGGCGGGGTGAGGGAGACCAAAACCTCTGTCAAAAAAGCGGAGGACGGCGTGGATATCGAGGTACGGATTGTTGTCATGCCTGACCTGAGCATACCGGCTATATCGGAGGATGTTCAGGGACGGGTGAAAAAAGCGGTCGAAGAGGCATCGGGTATTGTTGTCAAACAGGTTAAGGTTATTGTGGACAGTATTTACTCCGGTGTTACATACAAGGCCAGGGTTGAATAGAGAGAGGTGACGGTAATGAACCTTGAAAAACTGTTGTTATATTATGATGCCCATCGCGGCGGAATAATAGGGGCTGCCATCGGTTTCATACTGGCCGTGCTTATACTGATACTTGGATTTTTTAAAGTGCTTTTTATTGCATTATTTGCCGGTGTGGGTTATTATATTGGCAAAAGAATACACAATGACAAGGATTATATCAAGAACCTTCTGGACAGGGTTTTACCGCCCGGGACCTACCGGTAGGACAAGGTGACGATGCATAAGGAGGAAAGCAGATGGGACGTAGAGCCTCCAGAGAGATGGCGATGAAGCTCTTATACCAGTTGGAGATACAAAGGGACGACAGGGAAGAACAGAAGAATAGATTTTTCGAAGAAAATACGCTTACCGAGAAGGACAGGAATTATATAAATGATGTTGTCGACGGTGTCAGCAAGAACCTAGAAGCAATAGACAATATGATTGAACTGAATTCCAAGGGATGGAAGATCGGCAGGATTTCCAAAATCGACCTTTCGATTATGCGCTTGAGTATTTATGAGATATGTTTCAGAAATGACATACCGTACAACGTATCCATTAATGAAGCAGTTGAACTGGCTAAAAAGTACAGCAATGAAGACGCGGGGTCCTTCGTGAACGGTATTCTCAGCAAAATCCCCAAAGAGAGCCCTGTTACCGAAGAAAAAACGGACGGCGGTTGAGCGGCATGCCTACAAAAAACGTCTTATCTGTTTCAGAATTGAATAAATACATTAAAGATCTGGTTTCCAGGGATATCGTCCTTTCAGGCCTGTGGGTGAAAGGTGAGATTTCCAATTTTAAGAACCATTATTCCGGCCATTATTACTTTACATTGAAGGATGAAAAAGCCGTTATCAAGTGTGTCATGTTCCGGTCAAATGCGTCGACTGTGCCGTTTGTACCGGAGGACGGCATGAAATTGCTTGTGCGCGGATATATTTCCGTATTCGAGCGGGACGGACAATACCAGCTGTATGCGGAAGAAATGCAGCCGGATGGTATAGGTGCCCTTTACGTCGCTTTTGAGAAATTGAAGAAAAAGCTGCAGGCGGAAGGGCTTTTTGACGAAGAAAGAAAAAGAAAGCTTCCTTATATGCCGGGCTCCATTGGTGTCATCACCTCTTCCACTGGAGCCGTGATAAGAGATATAATCAATATTCTTACCAGAAGATTCTATCATGTAAATGTCAAGCTATACCCGGTGCAGGTTCAGGGCGAACAGGCGGCGGGACAAATTGCAGCTGCCGTCCGGCGCTTGAATGAACTGGGCAATGTTGATGTGATCATTGTAGCAAGAGGCGGCGGATCACTGGAGGAGCTTTGGGCGTTTAACGAGGAAATTGTCGCCAGAAGCATTTATGAATCCAGGATTCCGGTCATTTCAGCGGTAGGGCATGAAACAGACTTCACCATCGCCGATTTTGTCGCAGATGTACGGGCATCAACACCTTCGGCTGCTGCTGAGCTTGTCATGCCTGAAAGGACTGTTGTTGAAAACAGGCTGGACAGCCTTAAAATGAGGCTTCGGAATGGGGCCGCCAGGAAAACCGCAATGGAAAGGCTGTCACTGAAAAGACTGAGCGAAAGCGTTGCGTTTAAACAGCCGTACAATAAGATCTATCAGGAACGCATGCTGCTGGATGTTCAAAAGCGTTACATGCAGAAGGCGCTGACTGCCATCAGCACGCGAAACAGAAACAGACTTTCGCTGCTTGTTGCAGGCCTTGATGCGTTGAGTCCGTTGAATTCACTGGCAAGGGGCTATAGTATAGTCAAGTCGGAAAAGGACAATACTCTTGTAAAGTCCGTTAAACAGGTTGAAACAGGCGACAGGCTCGAGGTACATCTGACCGATGGAAGACTGATGTGTGCGGTTGAAGGTATTAAGGGGGATGAAAGCAATGAATGAAGCAGGAATCAGCTTTGAAAAGGCAATTGCAGAGCTTGAGGAAATTGTAAAAAAGCTTGAAAAGGGTGAGCTGACGCTGGATGAATCGATTGAATGCTTCCAGCGCGGCGTTGAGCTGACAAAGTACTGCAGTAAAAGGCTTGACGAGGCGGAACGCAGCATCACCATGCTGTTGGAAGGTGAAAACGGACAGGTGATCGAAAAGGAAATGCCTGTGTAACATAACTTTTGGAGGCGATAATGGATTTTTCCTCGCAGTTTGAAAAATGGAACTTGATGGTCAATGATGCATTGGACCATTATATTGCAGTGAAAGACGGTCCGGGCTCGGACATATATAAAGCAATGAGATACAGCCTGATGGCAGGCGGAAAAAGGCTGCGGCCAGTGCTGGCGCTTGCGGTCAGCAACCTGCTCGGCGGTGACGGGCAGGACGTGCTTCCCTACGCCTGCGCGATCGAAATGATACATACCTATTCCCTCGTGCATGACGACCTCCCGGCAATGGACAATGATGATTTCAGAAGAGGTATCCCGACTAACCACAAGGTGTTCGGAGAAGCATTGGCGATACTTGCCGGTGACGCACTGCTTAATAAAGCCTTTGAGCTGATGCTGTCCCATTCCTCAGCCAGCGGCGACAAATTGGACAGGAGAATAAAAGCCATGTACCTGATTGCCGAAAGCGCCGGTGCGGAAGGCATGATACGGGGCCAGGTGGTGGATCTGGAATCCGAAGGCACAACCATATCTAAGGAGACGGTGGAATATATGCACCGCTGTAAAACCGGTGCATTGATCAAGGCACCCGTATTATCCGCCGCCCTGCTTTGCGGAGCAAATGAGGAAGAATATGCACAGCTTCTGAAATATGCCGAAAACATAGGGCTGGCATTTCAGATCAAGGATGACATCATGGACGTCAAGGGCAGCCTGGAGCAGATGGGAAAAGCGGCAGGAAGCGATGCTGCAGGCAACAAGTCCACTTATGTGACGCTGTTTGGCGTAGAGGAAGCGGAGGCTCTTCTGGAGAGAGCTGTGAATGAGGCGGTGGAGGCACTGGATGGTTTCGGGGGCCGGGCTGAATTCCTGAAGGCGCTCGCAGTTTTTATCAAGGACCGCAATCATTAACCTGCCCCTGTGTCGGTTATAATCGATAAGCATAAAGACGATAATGGAGCATAACGCCCTAAACTGTCCAATTTTGAAATCAAATCAAACCACAGTTATTCTTTAAAGGTTCTGGAGTTTATGTTATAATAAACGCTAAGGAGTTAAGAAATGTATCCGAAGCTGCTGTGCCAGGTAGATAAAGAATCTATACGGAGTTGCTGCAAGGGTGCGATTAATCTGTCCTGAGGCGACGAGCCATCGTGATAGAAAAAAGACTCGTAATAAGGTGGTGCAGTATTCTAGTCAGTACTGCTGTTTCTGAAGACGGGCCTAAAAATCCGTTTAAGGGCATATCGATGAAGTTCCTGGTGTCGGCTTGCTACGCCCAGTGGTGGGTTGATGCTGGGAGTTAAGGTTCAGGGGCGATCTGCAATGGCATGCAGGCGTTGACCCCTCTACCGTGGAGACCCTGACTTTTGGAAGAAAAGCCAGCGCGGCCGCTATTATGTAGCTGCTGAGCTGCACGTCAACCACGAGCAGGGATTAAACCTGTTAGGCGGTATCGGATGATGCTGTGAACAGTGTAGCCTGCCTTGCGTGGGTATGGTGGATAATGGATCAGATGCACGATTGCTGGCCGGCAGGAATGCATTATTGCTATTTGAAACCCTATTTGCAAAAGAGGCTAGGAAATGGTCAGACTGTCGGGGAAAACCCCTAGACTGTTCTAAAAGAAATATGCTGGGGATTGCAGTGTGGACTAAGTGGTAATCAGGCCCCGCAGGCGGTAACGCAGCGGTCGGGGATTTAAAGGGAAACCGCCGATTTGGCGACATTTCGGTATTGCCGGGGGAAATCCTGCCTGACCTAAGCCGCAAAATTTACTCAGCATATTGCCACCTTTGGAAAATAGCGGGGACACTTCGGTGTCCCCTTGATATGCATAAAATAAACGTGAGTAAATAATAACAGGTTGAAGGAACTTCCGTAACATTTTCAGTGTTGGAAGCAGCAATTAAATATTTAACGGGGATATGTACCCGGCAAAATACGGAGGTATTCCGAGTGGATGACAGTTACAGGCATCCGGTTGAGGAAAAAAAGGTAAAATTTAAACAAAATCCTGTAGCAGGCTCAAAAAAGCAAAATGTGATCTGGATTTTTACAGTTACGGTTGCATCCTTTTTGATTTCTGCCATATTAACTGTGGCTTCTTCTGATGTATTAAAGGAAGCCGATATTATCACAGCTTTTCTTGTTATTTTATTTATCATATTGGTAAATATACTTTTTGATATCATTGGAACAGCTGTTACAGCTGCGGATGAAACACCTTTTCATGCCATGGCTTCGCGCAAGATGTACGGAGCCAAGCAGTCCATAAGGCTCATACGCAATGCCGACAAGGTGTCCAACGTATGCAACGATGTGGTTGGGGATATCTGCGGCATCATTAGCGGTGCGGCTGGAGCGTATATTATTTTCAGGATTATAGGGAGCCAGGAGGCCATTACGGTGGCCGAGCTGGCGGTGACCGGACTGATCACGGCGCTAACGGTAGGCGGGAAGGCGCTTGGAAAATCGATCGCACTTCGCAACAGCAATTATATTATATATAAGGTTAGTATTGTTATAAAGTTTTTGAAAGACAAATTTTCATTTATAAAAAGAAAAGGAAAAACCAGAAAATGATTGAAAAAATTGCGGCTGAGAAGCTGCTTGAAGGTATAAATTCGCCGGAAGATCTTAAAAAGCTTGATATTCAGCAACTGGAAGCACTGTCGGATGAGATAAGGACATTTCTGGTAGAAAAGGTATCCAATACGGGAGGGCATCTGGCATCCAACCTGGGTGTCGTGGAATTGACCATTGCCCTTCACAAGGTATTTAACGCACCGAAGGACAAGATCATCTGGGATGTGGGACATCAGTCCTATGTACACAAGATACTGACCGGCAGAAGAGAACAATTTGACTCGCTGCGGCAAATGAACGGTATTTCCGGTTTTCCAAAGCAGTGCGAGAGCTATTTTGACTGCTTCAATACAGGCCACAGCAGCACTTCCATTTCAGCGGCACTTGGTATCGCAAAGGCAAGGGATATTTTAAAGGAGCAGTATTCCGTTGTCGCAGTCATCGGAGACGGTGCCATGACGGGCGGGATGGCTTTTGAAGCGTTGAATGACGCAGGGCGGTCCCATAACAATCTTATTATCATATTAAATGACAATGAAATGTCCATCAGCAAAAACGTAGGCGGTTTTTCCCGCTATCTGAGCAAAATCAGGACACAGCCGATTTATTCCAGAGCGAAGGAGGACCTGGACACTTTTCTGAACAGGATTCCCGCTATCGGGAAAAGTGCGGTGCGTGCTCTTGACAGAGCAAAGGGCACGATCAAATATATTGTTATGCC
>JAEZMC010000270.1 GCA_023435805.1 Bacillota bacterium
TCAGGGAACAATCGTCAAGGTTTCAGGTCCTCTTATCGTTGCGGCGGGTATGAGGAATGCAAATATGTTTGATGTTGTGCGGGTCAGCGAGCATAGGCTGACCGGCGAAATAATCGAGATGCACGGAGACAGGGCGTCGATACAGGTGTACGAGGAGACAGCGGGCCTTGGACCCGGAGAGCCTGTTGTGTCCACGGGGAGACCTTTGAGCGTTGAGCTGGGACCGGGCTTGATCGGGCAGATGTTTGACGGCATCCAGAGACCGCTGGAAGGCATGCGTGAAATGGTCGGAAGCCGCATTACCCGAGGAATTGATATCCATGCCCTGGACAGGGAGAAAAAATGGCTGTTTGAACCTCTTGTGGAAAAAGGCAGCCGGGTGGCTCCGGGGGATATCCTCGGAAAAGTGCGGGAAACGGCTGTTGTGGAGCATCGCATTATGGTGCCCCATGGCATTTTCGGAACGGTGGATGAAATTGCTGCCGGCGAATTTACTATTGAGGAAACGGTGGCTTTAATACGGAAGGAAAACGGTGAAACAGCAGCGGTAACCATGCTGCAGAGGTGGCCTGTCCGCAGGGGGAGGCCATACAGGGAAAAGCTTTCTCCCGAAAGACAGCTGGTAACGGGACAAAGGGTCATCGACACCTTTTTCCCGCTTGTAAAGGGCGGTGTCGCCGCAGTTCCGGGTCCCTTCGGCAGTGGTAAGACGGTGGTGCAGCATCAGCTGGCCAAATGGGCCGATGCGGAGATCGTGGTATACATCGGCTGCGGGGAACGCGGAAACGAGATGACCGATGTTCTGATGGAATTCCCGAATCTGAAGGATCCCCGGACGGGCGAATCCCTCATGAAGAGGACCGTGCTGATCGCAAACACCTCAGACATGCCGGTGGCAGCCCGTGAAGCCTCCATATACACCGGCATCACAATCGCTGAATACTACAGAGATATGGGTTACAATGTCGCGTTGATGGCGGATTCCACCTCCCGCTGGGCAGAGGCGCTCAGGGAAATGTCCGGAAGGCTGGAGGAGATGCCGGGCGAAGAAGGCTATCCGGCTTATCTGGGATCGCGACTTGCCCAGTTTTATGAAAGGGCGGGCAGGGTGATCAGCCTCGGTACGAATGGAAGGGAAGGCACGCTGACCGTGATCAGTGCGGTATCGCCGCCCGGAGGAGATATTTCGGAGCCGGTTGCACAGGCTACGCTTAGAATCGTCAAGGTTTTCTGGGCGCTTGATTCCAGCCTGGCCTTCCGAAGGCATTTCCCGGCAATCCACTGGCTGAACAGCTATTCTCTGTATCTGGACAGATTGGACACCTGGAACAACACACATGTTTCATCCGAATGGAGCCGGCTGAGAATGGAAATCATGGGACTTTTACAGAAGGAAGCGGAGCTGGATGAGATCGTAAGGCTGGTCGGCGTGGATGCATTGTCCTCCGGCGACAGGCTGGCACTGGAAGCGGCGAAATCCGTGCGCGAGGATTACCTGCATCAAAACGCCTTCCACGAAGTGGATACCTATACCTCGCCTCAAAAGCAGTACCGCATGATGAGAATGATGATGGACTTCTATGAAAAGAGCCTGGAAGCAATCGGCCATGGCATACCCGTAGAAGGGATATTCCGTTTAGCCGTCCGGGAAAGAATCGGCAGGGCGAAATATGTACATGAGGATGACATTGAGAAATATTTCGCAGAAACAGAAGCAGAGCTGGATGCCCAGCTGAATGCGCTGAAGTCCGGGAATACAGGGGAGGAATGGGATGATAAGGGAATATAAGACGATCCATGAGGTAGCGGGTCCACTCATGATGGTAAAGCGAGTTCAGAACGTAAAATACGGCGAACTCGGTGAAATAGAGCTTCCGGGCGGCGAGGTCCGCCGGTGCAGGGTACTGGAGGTCAGTGACGATACCGTCATGCTTCAGCTTTTTGACAGCGCAGCCGGTATCAATGTGGCAGAAAGCAAGGTCAGGTTCCTGGGCAGGAGTATCGAGCTTCCCGTATCGCCGGATATGCTGGGCCGGGTCTTCAGCGGGATGGGCAGGCCCATTGACGGAGGTCCTGAAATGATTGCCCGGGCCAGAATGGATATCAACGGCATACCCATAAATCCAGCGGCGCGCAATTATCCCTCTGAATTTGTACAGACCGGAATATCGGCAATTGACGGACTCAATACGCTGGTAAGGGGACAGAAGCTTCCCATCTTTTCCGGTTCCGGCCTGCCCCATGCACAGCTTGCTGCGCAGATTGCCAGACAGGCAAAGGTGCCGGGTTCGGAAAGCAGCTTTGCGGTAGTGTTTGCCGCCATGGGGATTACATTTGAGGAAGCGGATTTTTTTATCAATGATCTAAAGAGTACAGGCGCCATCGACCGTTCCGTGCTGTTTATCAATCTTGCGAACGACCCGGCCATCGAGCGTATCGCTACGCCGAGAATGGCACTGACGGCTGCTGAATATCTGGCATTTGAAATGGATATGCATGTTCTGGTCATCCTTACGGACATTACCAATTATGCAGAGGCGCTGCGAGAGGTGTCCGCAGCACGAAAGGAAGTGCCGGGCAGGAGGGGATATCCGGGCTATCTGTATACCGACCTTGCCAATATGTATGAGCGGGCCGGCAGGATCAAGGAAAAGGAAGGCAGCATCACGCTACTGCCGATCCTGACCATGCCTGAGGATGACAAGACCCATCCCATACCTGACCTGACGGGATATATCACCGAAGGACAGATCATTTTAAGCCGCGAGTTGTACAGAAAAGGCATCACTCCGCCGATAGATGTTCTGCCCTCGCTGTCCAGGCTGAAGGACAAGGGTATTGGAAGAGGGAAGACAAGGGAGGACCACGCAGATACGATGAATCAGTTGTTTGCGGCATATGCAAAGGGTAAGGAAGCGAAGGAACTGACCATCATACTGGGTGAGGGAGCCCTGACGGAAACCGACATGCTGTATGCCCGGTTTGCAGATGCCTTTGAAGCGGAATATGTATCCCAGGGCTTCCAGTCGGACCGTTCGATAGAAAAGACCCTGGATACCGGATGGAAACTGCTTTCCAAACTGCCCAAAAGTGAGTTGAAGCGTATACGCGACGAGTATCTGGACAAGTACTGGAAGCCGGACGATAACGATCCTTCTATTCCGGTTGATAAACAGGAGGGATAGCCCGTGGCAGTCATGAACGTGAATCCTACAAGGATGGAACTGTCTAAACTGAAGAAACGCCTGCTGGTTGCAAGGAGGGGTTACAGGCTGCTGAAGGATAAGCGGGATGAGCTCATGAAGCGCTTTATCGAACTGGCGTCCAGAAACAAGGAGCTGCGGCAGCGGGTGGAGAGTGCACTGATGGAATACCATGAGAGCTTTATGTATGCGCGCTCCGTCATGCAGCCGGAAATGCTGGAGGAAGCGCTGCTTTTCCCAAAAATGTATATCTCCCTGTCGGCTTCGACACGAAATATGATGAGTGTAGAGGTGCCGGAATTCTCTTTCAACAACACGGAAATACTGGAGGGGGACATCCATCCATACGGATACGCCTTTACCTCCAGCCAGCTGGATGAAGCCATGGAAAAGCTGGCGGGCATCATGCCGCAAATGCTTGAACTGGCGCAGGTCGAGAAATCTGTACAGCTGTTGTCCTATGAAATAGAGAAGGCGCGCAGAAGGGTCAATGCCCTGGAGCATGTATTGATTCCGCAGTTGGAAAGTACCATTAAATATATTGCAATGAAGCTGGACGAGAACGAAAGAGGCAATCTGATACGCCTTATGAAGGTCAAGGACATGATGCTGGAGCGTGTTTTGAGTGAGAAGCCATACCAGGAAGAAACAATATAAAATCTAAAAGCAGCTCGGGGGCGGCGAAACCGGAGCGAGTGTCCGGACGCCTTAGCCTGCCGGCATACCGGCGGGCACGCCCCCTTTTATTATTTTTCCTATCTGACCGGGTATATGTCAAGATGTATTTCCAAGATCTTCTACATTTAATGCATGCCTGATTCTAAAATCTGTCGGAGCGGCAAAATGACTGACTCAGACCATGCTCGTGAACTTCAAATCATACACAAATAATTTTAATAATAAGTTGAATTGGCCTTCAACTTTTGTTATAATATTGACGTTATTGTTAAATACTTAACAACCGCTGTTTTTAATTGTTAAATACTTAACAACTAAGCTGAATAAATAATATGCGATTGGGAGGTCTTGTGGGATGAGCAGTCATTGCTGCTGTAGCTGCGTAGATGAAAAGGAAAGCAAATTGCAGGAAATCATTGAGAAGTACAAAGATTCAAAGGGTGCCCTGATACCTGTGCTGCATGAAGCGCAGGAAGTTTATGGATATCTTCCCATGAACGTGCAGAAAAAAATCTCTGAAAGCTTGAATGTTCCGTTGTCTGAGATTTACGGCGTTGTAACATTCTATACCCAGTTTTCTCTCAAACCTAAGGGGAAATTCAAAATCAATGTATGCATGGGTACTGCATGCTACGTAAAAGGCTCCAATCTGATCCTGGAAAAGCTTCAGGAAAAGCTGGGCATTCATGTTGGGGATTGTACCGAAGACGGCAAGTTTTCGCTGGATGCATGCCGCTGCATCGGTGCCTGCGGACTGGCCCCCGTTATCATGATCAATGAGGATGTATACGGAAGGCTCACAAGCGACGATATCGAAAAAATTCTGGAAAAATACAAGGACCTGTAATACAGCTGTTCCTGAAATTAAGCGGAGGTAGGGCTTGAAGGAAATAGCGCTGCATATTCTGGATATTATGCAAAACTCAACCGCGGCCCACGCAGACCTGATCAACGTAACGATACGAGAAATTTCTGGTACGGGGCTGCTGGAGGCTAGAATTGAAGACAACGGCTGTGGGAAGGACAGTGAGCTTCTGGCAAGGGTGACGGATCCGTTTTCCACTACCCGGACCACCAGAAGAGTCGGATTGGGTATCCCCCTGTTCAAGGCATCGGCGGAGCAGTCTGGCGGCGATTTCCGCATAACCTCTGAAAAGGGGAAAGGAACCATAGTAACAGCTGGTTATAGGATTGACCATATCGATCGGCCTCCGCTGGGTGATCTGGCCGGAGTCATAACGGATATGGCTGCGGCCTGGGAGACGGTTGAAATTCAACTGCTGCTTGAAAGCAGAGGCAGGCAATTCAGTTTTAACTCCCGCGAAATAAGACGGATGCTCGGCGAAGTTCCCCTGACGGAGTTCACCGTGATCCAATGGCTGCGGGAATACATCGAAGACGGAATAAAAGAGATTTTTGGAGGTGTATTAAGTGAAATCATTAGCTGAACTGGAAGCAATCAGAAAGAAAACGCTGGATCAGATAAAAATGAGAACGAACAAGGATGGCACGCGTGTTGTTGTAGGCATGGCCACCTGTGGTATTGCCGCCGGAGCAAGACCAGTAATGAATGCTTTTGTGGAAGAGCTTGGCAGGAGAAACCTCAGTGACGTAAGCGTGAGCATGACAGGCTGTATCGGCGTATGCAGACTGGAGCCCATTGTTGAGGTTTTCAGTGCCGATGGTACGAAGGTCACCTATGTTAAAATGACTGCCGAGAAAGCATCGCGCATCGTAGCGGAGCATATTGTCAACGGAAGGGTATGTCAGGATCTCACTATTGGTGCTGCAGAAGCGGAAGACAAGTAAAAAAACGTAAAGAATAATGCAAAACAAACAGGGAGGGAGCAAAATGGAATTCTACAGGGCGCATATTCTGGTATGCGGCGGTACGGGATGTACTTCGTCAAACTCCATGAAGGTAAAGCAGGAATTTGAAGCTCAATTAAATAAAAACAAGCTCGACAAGGAAGTAAAAATGGTTATCACCGGCTGCTTTGGCCTCTGTGCCGAAGGCCCCATCGTAGTGGTTTATCCTGAAGGAGCCATGTATACGATGGTCAGGGTGGAGGATGTCAAGGAGATTGTTGAGGAGCATCTGATCAAGGGAAGACTGGTTAAAAGGCTGCTGGCCGGCGACAAGGACGCGACTAACTCGACAAAATCCCTTGAAAATGTGGACTTCTTTAAAAGACAGGTTCGTATCGCACTCAGAAATTGCGGAGTAATCAATCCTGAGAATATTGACGAATATATTGCGTATGACGGATATAAAGCGTTTGGGAAAGTATTGACGGAGATGACTCCGGAGCAGGTCATAGCGGAGATCAAGAAATCAGGCCTCAGAGGCAGGGGTGGCGCAGGCTTCCCGACCGGCTTGAAATGGGAATTTACCGCAAAAGCGGCCGGAGACCAGAAATATGTTTGCTGTAACGCTGACGAAGGCGATCCGGGAGCATTCATGGACAGAAGCATTCTGGAGGGAGATCCCCACAGTGTGATTGAAGCCATGGCCATTGCAGGCTATGCGGTAGGCGCAGACCAGGGATATATTTATGTCAGGGCGGAATACCCTATTGCCGTGAAA
>JAEZMC010000276.1 GCA_023435805.1 Bacillota bacterium
GAAGAGGCTTCCAAAAATAACAGCGTCAAAATTTTCCCTGAAAATATTGATGATGTGGCTGCTTTTATCTCCAGCGGCAATTTCAATAAAATATCCTGTATATTGCGGGAAGGGTGATTGAAGTCTGAAATAAGCCACTTTACCACCAAAATCCGACGGAAGCTCCGCAAGGTGCCAGACACTCCCAGGAGTCCGGACCTTATTGCCGGGCTCAATGCTGCCGTATTGGTATATGAGATTTCCTTCAAGATAAATTTCCACCGACTGCTGAGGCGCTCTGAAACGAAGTACGGGCTGCGCCCATCCGCCGTCAGGCAGTGTCGCCCTTATCCAGATAGAGTGGTATTTTCCGCTGTTTTGCGGTCTGCCCGGGAACTGGAAGCTGTTCCAGCCTTCATGACCGGCGGCCGGCCAGATGAAATTCCCTTTGGGATCGACCGGCAGATCGCCCCAGTGGTATTGCCATCCGGAGATGATTTCCACGGTTCCCGGGGGATTTGCAGAGCTGCTTTCAGGGGAAGCACCGGCGTCAAGCTTCCATATAAAGTGACAAAAAATTGCGAAGTACAGTACCAGAGAAACAAGAATAACTGCATATAAAAAAGTGTATTTTTTTCGTATGACTTCCAACCCCCCTGGCACGATACTTTAAATTCATTTAATCATATCAATTGTTTTATAAAAATAAAGCATATCTGGCAAAAGCTGAAATACAAATTAACAGACAATCTTTTGTGATTACATGATGAATGGGGTAGCGATTTGCGTAAATCTTTTGTAAACGCCGCCATTATTCTGATGGTGGCCGGCTTGATTGCCAGGTTTTTCGGCTTTGTATACAGGATTTATCTATCGAACCTGATAGGTGCTGAAGGCATGGGCCTGTACCAGCTGGTTGTTCCGGTGTATACGGCTGTGGTTCTGACTATTACGGCGGGAATATCCATATCGGTTTCCAAAATGGTTGCGGAACAGCAGGCCGTGAATAACAGGGCCAACACGGGAAGAATCACAGCCTGCGCGCTGGTAATGGTATTATCGGCTGGTTTCCTGGTTTCATTGTTCATATTCTTCAACCTTGATCTGATCAGCACAGGTGTACTTGGAGATGCACGGACGCATACCGCACTTCTGCTGATGGTGCCATGCCTGCCTGTCATTGTTTCTGCCGCCGCTTTAAAGGGCTATTTTTATGGTATGCAGCAGGTCATGCCAACGGCATTTTCACAGATAGTCGAGCAAATGGTCAAAATCGGCTTCATATTCCTTATGGCCGGAAGGCTTGCCGGAAACGATGCTGCATATGCCTGCGCAGTTGCCACACTCTCGGCGGCGCTTGGTGAAATAGCAAATTTACTTATACTGGCCGCGGTATTTTTATATAAAAGAAAACGCCCCACCCCGTTGAAGCTTGGGGGCAGGCTGATGCGAAAACGTTTGATCCTTGTTGAGCTAGTAAAATCATCCGTACCGGTGTCGGCCAACAAACTGGTCGTCTCCATATTATCCGCGGCAGAATATATAATGATACCGGCCATGCTCGCATCCGGCGGCCTCGAGTACAAAAGCAGCATGGAAATATTCGGGCGCCTCGCCGGAATGGCGCTTCCGCTGATCATGTTTCCTTCGCTGGTGACCAATTCCCTTGCAACCACACTGGTTCCTGCCATTTCGGAGTCCGTTTCGCTGAAAAAATACGGTTCCGTCAACTATAGAATATCCAGATCCATACAGGTCACATTGATATTGGGAATGATCTTTACTGCCATTTTTTTCTGTTATCCGGATGAGATCGGGACACTGGTTTACAGGCGCGAAAAAATAGGAAACCTGCTGTACCTGCTGTCCTTCTCCTGTGCATTTATCTATTTGCAGCAAACACTGACCGGTGTGCTCAATGGGCTCGGAAAGCAGGGGACGCTTTTGCGTAATACCGTAGTAGGCTCTCTGGTCAGAATAGGCGCCGTTTTTTTTCTGATTCCATCCTACGGAATAAAGAGCTATATTTTGGGGCTTACGATCAGCTTCATTCTGACCTCCTGTCTGAACCTGCTGGCAATCAACAAGATTACCGGATTGGTGTTTAACCTGCGCGATTGGCTGCTCATGCCCGGGCTGGTTACAGCTGTAATGATGCTGATAGGCAGGTATATCTATAGCTTTTTCAAAATTTTTCATTATGGTGAGGCGATCAGCACACTGCTGACGCTGGCTGCAAATGTGTTTATTTCGTGCATTCTGATGATGCTGGCAGGTGTATTGAAGCCTGATGAAATCTTTCAAATGGTAGGCCTGAAAAAACATAGAAAAACGAAGAAAAAATGAGATTGAGAGGCCTTGTTGCGTCTATTGCCTATTCAACCGCCTTAAAGGTCAGAGAAGGTCAAAAACGGTTTTTGATTATTTGGCATAGAATGTGTTATAAAATATATGTAAGGTCAAAGAAAGTCAAAGACAATAAATATAAGAACAATAAATGTTTTCAGGAGGTGCTTTATATGTTTGGATTGATACCGTTTAACAGAAGGACTGGCGACATTGCAACAAGAACCAACCCATTTGATTTGACCAACATTTTTGATGATTTCTTCAGTGATTCTTTCATGCCGGGATTTTTCACAGCAGCCCATCCGGTGAAGGCCGATGTCCGCGAGACAGACAAGGAGTATGTTATTGAGGCCGACCTGCCGGGAGTAAAAAAGGAAGATATCAGGCTTGAGCTCAGAGACGGCGTGCTTACTATCGGTGTTGAGCACAACGAGCAGGTGGAAGACAAGAGGGAGAACTACATCCGGAAGGAAAGAAAATATGGCTCATACTCCAGGAGCTTCCGCATCGACGGTGTGAAACAGGAGAATGTGACGGCAACATACAATGACGGCGTTCTGACGGTAAATCTCCCCAAGACCGAGGAAGCTAAGCCGAAGTCACACAGAATTGATATTCAGTAAAACAGTTATAAATTAAAATACGGAAATATTTAAAACCGAGTTACCAGTGTTTAAAAGCCGGCTGATCAGAGAGCACAGTCTCTCTACGCCGGTTTTTATTTTTTCCGTCGGTACGGCTGCAAAGCTTAACCGGAGATTATTGGCAGCATCCGGCGTATTTCCCGTATGGAATATGGTTCCGGGCGCAAATGCGATATCGTCGGCGGCAGCCATATGAAGCAGTGTATGGACCGGAAAGCCAGCGGGAAGCGTCAGCCATATGTTCAGGCCGCCTCCGGGTCTAATGAAGCTGCAGCCGTCGGGAAGGAAATGCTCCAATGCTTCTATGATTTCAACATACCTGGCGCCATAAACCTTGTGCATGAATTCGAAGTGATTGTCCCAGAGGCCTTTCCTTATATAAAGGTCAAAGGCTCTCTGCAGCAGTCCCGAGGTGGAGATGTCGGTGGTATGCTTTGCGGCCAGCAGGTCTTGTGACAGCTGCGGAGGAACCACCATAAAACCCAGTCGCAACCCCGGCATAAAGATTTTGGAGAAGCTCTTGATCAATACGACCCTGCCTGTTGTGTCAAGAGATTTGAGCAGTGCATAGTCCCGATGTTCAAAATCGAGGTCGCTGACATAATCGTCCTCAATGATGAAAAAATTATAACGCTCAGCCAGACCGAGCAGTGCTTTTCGTTTTTCGTTGGTATAGGAGCAGCCGGTAGGATTCTGAAAAGAAGGGATCGTGTACATAAATCCCGGTTTATACTTTTTGATTAAATATTCCAGTACGTTCAGGTCAGGACCGCCGGGCTGCATGGCCACATCCGCCAGTTGTGCGCTCCGGGACTTGAATACTGCCACAGCGCCCGTATAGGTAGGGCTTTCCGTTATGATCCAATCTCCCGGCTGCAGCAGTGCTTTCGCAATAATGTCGATACCCTGCTGTGCTCCAGATATGACATGGATGTCTTCTACGGAGCAATTGAGCTGGCCTTTGGAAAGCAGCAACGCAATCGACTCCCGAAGGGGCAGGAAGCCCTGGCTCTCATGATAGCTGAAGGCATTTCCCTTGTCTCTGTCCAGAACCTCATTTAGCACGATTTTAAAGTTGTCTACAGGGAACAAATCGGATGTAGGTGATGCACTTGCAAAATTGATGGTTTTATCGGTTATGGTAATGTGGCTGTTTTCCAGTGCGGGGTTGTCGGCACGCGGATACAGTTCATCCTGAAGAACAGGATTTTCCTGCCTGGCAGGCAGACGTTGAAACAGACCGGCCACATATGTGCCGCTGCCGGGTCTGGAATCAATGAAGCCGTTCTCCTCCAGCCGCCTGTATGCAGCAACAACGGTAACCTGGTTTATGCCCAGCAAGCGGGCGAACTCACGCACCGACGGCAGCTTTGTATCACGCAGCAGCCTTCCCTTTTCCACCATTTCGCGCAGTGCGCTGTAAAGCTGCATATACAGAGGGGCATCGTCCTCCCTGTTCAGTTGTATATCCTTGAACAGCTCCAGCATTGTATCCTGCCTTTAACATAATAATCGTTCTGATACGATCTTATCACAAACGATGGTACAAGTAAACGACGCAGCCGGCTTTACCGGCGCTAAGAAGCGGGGGAGTCCGTATCCGGGAGCTTTCAGAAGCAGGCGATAAGGGAGACGGACTTTTTAAGGTTAAATACTGGCAAGTATGATATAATAGGTGAGGGAAATTATTTCAATAACCGGGAGTTGGATTTTTTGAAAAACGTTTTATATTTGATCAACCATGCAGGCAAGGCGGGTACGGAAAGGTATATACAGATTCTCGTAGAGCAGTTGAACAACCGGAAAACGAAGGCCTGGTTTGCTTATAATAATGAAGGACTGCTTGTGGACAGGCTCAAGGCCCTGGGGGTGGAAACCTTCCGTGTTAAAATGAGGAACCGTTTTGATCTGATCGCGGCATGGCAGCTGGCAAAGCTATGCAAGAAGCTGGAGATAGACATCATTCATGCGCAGTTTCTGAGAGAAAACTACATAGCCATGTTGTCACGCCTGTTCCGTCCGGCTACAAAGGTGGTTTATACCAATCATTTTATTTTGGGGAACAATTTGCCCACCCGTGTGACAAATCGTCTTCTCACGCCTCTGCAGGCCGGAATTATTGCAGTATGCAACCGTGGACGCGACATGATGATAGCAAACGGTGTAAACGGCAAAAAAATCAGGGTTTTATTTAATGCAGTAGATACTGATTATTGGGGAAAGCCTGAAAAATCAACGCTTAGAAGTGAATTTGGAATAGAGGCGGATAAGCTGGTCCTTCTGTGTGCCTCCAGATTTGCGTATGATAAAGGGCACCGGTATCTGGTGAAGTCGATAGCGAGGCTCCGGGAAATTACTACATCCGAATTTGTTCTGGTCCTGGCAGGAGACGGCCCGTTTCTGGAAGAAATCAAACAATTGACGGAGGAACTGGGGCTTGGCAAATACATTATTTTTACAGGCTTCAGAAAGGATATCAAAAATCTGTACAACGGAAGCGATATATACATCAATTCCTCCGAACATGAAGCCTCCAGCTTCAATATTATTGAAGCGCTGGCCACGGGCCTGCCGGTCGTAGCAACGGATAAAGGCGGAAATAACGACATTATTAACGATCAAAACGATTGCGGCATTCTGGTGCAATATAACGACCTGGACGGTACAGCCCGTGCAATCAAGAGCCTGATGGAGGATTCCGCATTGCGTGAAAGGCTTGGCAAAAACGCGGTTAAGGTGGTTGACGAAAAATTTAACCTTGTAAAAATGGCAGATCAAACATATAATCTTTATAGGGAATTTACCGGTAAAAGGGAGTAAAATGCTGCCTTGCCGGCAATACATAAGCAAACGGGCCCATGAATCTGAAATACCATGTAAAGGAGTCATTTTATGATAATTGATGATAAGGGTAGGCTTTTCGGTAAGATCAGTATTGTGGACATACTAATTGTTGCGGTGCTGGTACTGGCCATAGGCGGAGTTTATTACAAATTCGGAAGATCCGGTACGGCCACGCCGTTCTCCAAATCCGATACCATCGAAATCACCTTTTATCAGGAAGATACGCAGTCCTTTAATGCCACTTCCATCAAGGTAGGCGATGTGGTCAAGGACAGACAGCAGAATATAACGCTGGGCAAGGTTGTCAGTGTCACGGTAGGTCCGGATGTCGTCTTCTATCCCAATTCGGATGGAAAGGTGGTCTCCTCATCCAAAGAAGGATATTCCTCAGTAAAGTTTACAGTCAGAGGGCAGGGTATTTACAGTGATACCGCTTTTTCCATGGGCGGGATGGAGTACTATGTCAATAAATACTTTGAAACAAGGGTCGGAAAAGTCAACATCTATCCCAGGATCACATCATTTGAAAAGGTGGAGGAATAAGCATCTTGCTGCAGGATAGCTTGATATACAATTGGATATGCCGTCTTTGTGC
>JAEZMC010000340.1 GCA_023435805.1 Bacillota bacterium
TTACAAGTCAGCTGCTCTACCTGCTGAGCTACACCAGCAAACGGTATTTGCTTTTATTGTGCCTTATAATAATAACATTCGCTCCAGATTACTGTCAACACTTTGCGGTGTAAAAATCGGACCGCTGTGTATGTACATTTTGGCAGTATAAGTCAAGCTTGCAGCATATGCTCCAATGGCCATTTCGGTGCTGCATCCGGCGACTCAGGCCCTGATCCCCAGAATCTTTTTCAGCTGTTCCATATTGATCTCCGTCGGCATGCCTTCCCTGCTCCAGTGATTTTTGCAGCCGCAGTAATCCAGAAAAACGCACTGCGCAGGCACGCCAACCCCATCCAGAAGCCATCCGCCGGATATCAGGTTCAGCACACAGGACACCCCCACAACACCGGTGTTCCTGCTTAAAAACAGAGCATTTCCTTTGTCGGCTGAAATGGAGGATTCATGGGAAACGACCAGGACACTGAAGCCGTGTTCCCTGCCCAGCTTGCCAATGGCATTTACACTGCATTCTGCAGTACAGCCGACACAGTGCAGCCCGCTCTCATCCCTGCGCGCCTTACATGAAGACGGCGGCAGCAGGCACATGCAGGCAGGCAGAATCACCGCCTTTTCAGTTGTTTCGTTAAAGGCCTTGCGGTAAGCACGGTTCATTATTTCTGCCCCAACCATGTTCAGGTGGTATTCCACCCGTCTTCGGCCGCAGAAAATCACATCCTCACGCCAGTAATGCTCGGGCCGTATTTCATTCAGGTAGCGGTCCACATTTACAGTGTATTTCCCCAGCATCTCCGCGCTTCTGCTTTCAAACCAGGCGGCCAGTGTTATGGCGGTAGCGAGGACATCCTCTGCCTCCTTGCCAGGCAAGGTCTTCAGGTATGCCTCCCACCTTCGCAGCCGGACGACCTCCTGACTGAACTCCCCGGTGGCCTCTAGCCAGTCAAGCAGTTTCTCGAGATGCCTGAGCGAAACATCCAGCTTGTACATATTATCATATAAATCCGGTGAAAGAAAAATGGTGGACATGACGCCGCGGATGAAATCAATTCCCGGCTTCAGGCTCCCACCCTTTCTCCGAAGCTTCGCCAAATCTGAAAGAAGCTGCTGAGGAATCTCATTCAGCCCTTCCGCATCTCCGCTGTAAACCTGCCAATAGGTCCCCAGCACGAGAAGCTCGAAGGCATGCTCCTCATCGGAGCGTATTTTCAGGCTCTTCTCTTTTTGCAGATAAGACACGTAACCATCCACAGCCGCACGTGTTAAATTGTCCATTTCAGCCAGGACTTCATCGGTGAAGGTTGAAAGTTCCTGATAAAATATATCCGAAAGATTCCGGCTATCTCTCAGAGAATAGGTGATCACATACATAAACAATCCCCTGATATTTTTGATACCATTTTATGCTAAAACCCGGAATATGTCCATACGTGGCTATGCATTGTTGCCTTTTGCGATTCCATCCCCTGTGAGGGTGTTCTCAGGCACGCAACCCGCCGTTTCTTCCCCACGGGATTCCACAGGTAAGTCCTCTGCAGCGTTTGCACCAATATCTGTTCCAATGTCCGATCCCGGTTCGAAATGTATGTTTATATTGGTATTTTTCAGCGCCAGTTCAAGCTCCCGCTCTATTTCTTCGCTCATTTCGTGCGTCTCGCGAACAGTAAAGCCCTCCCTGACTGTAAGATGAAAATCAATATACTTGATGTTGCCGGATTTTCTGGTACGCAGCTCGTGATAATCGAGAATTCTGTCACAATAGCGGTTCATAATAGCCTTGATCTTTGCCTCGTCCTCATCCGACAGCTTTGTGTCCAGAAGCGGCCCAAAGGCGCTTCTGCAGAGGACATATGCTTCCTTTATAATAAGGAGCGCCACCAGTATTGCAACGATGGGATCCAGTATGTTGACTTTAGTCACCCAGATCAGCAGTAAACCTACAGCCACACCCAGCGATGTATAGACATCCGTCTTCAGATGCAGCGCGTCCGCCTCAAGCGCAATGGAATCCTCTTCTTTGGCCACCTTGTAAAGAATTCTGGAAACCAGCGTATTGACGGCGCCCGCAAATAGCATGACGGAAATGGCTGTCAATGTCTGGGTTATTTCAACGGGATGCATTATCTTTTTAACTGCTTCCGAAATAATCAGGTAAGCAGCCGCAAAAATAAGCAAACCCTCCAGCACACCCGAAATGTTTTCAATTTTTCCATGGCCATACGGATGCTTCTTATCCGCGGGCCTTGACGACATCTTAACAGAAAAAAACGCAATGATCGAAGCGATGAGGTCCATACCGGAATGTATCGCTTCCGAAATGATACTGATCGATCCGCTGAGCACACCCGCCGTTATCTTGAGGATAATCAGCACTGTGTTGGACATGATGGATAATGTGGCAGCTTTTACTTTTCTATTAACCGATTTCAAAACAACTCTCCTCCCGTTCATGCCGGTATTCATTTCAGTGACCTGCAGCCTCATTCGACCGGTGCATTTCACTACCACCGTTTACCAACGCGTAGCGTCTGCATTGTAAATTTGCCGAAAAAAATACCTGTGGCACGATAATTGTTAAAATTATAGTCCCACAGGTATTCCTGCTGCCGGATTACCCGGCCCGGCCCCACCAGCATTCGCATGCCGATCGCCTGCTCAATCACATCTCTTTTTTAAGATATGTTACTAGTTTAAGGCCTGCGCTCACTTTTGTCAATATCTAGAAATTTTCTTTCTGCATGTCCATATAATGCTTCACAAGGTCAGGGTAGTCCTTCAGGAATTCATGGGCACAATCGTTGAGAGCATATACTCCCCTCGACACCCTGGTGAACCAGCCATAATGATTGTCTGCAAGGATGTCCCGTGTTTTGTCGCAGGTGCCCAGCTTCTTCAGTCCGGCAGGCGAAAGAGGACCGTGCCTTATTATGCAGCAGGCTATGTGCACCGCCTTTTCACGGTATGCCGTGACAAGCTTTTTTCCTGTGCTCCCGCCGACATTGTAATGGCCGCTCCGGCTGGTCGTTTCCTTTATTATATGGTGCCTGACCTTCTTATTAGATCGTAAGCTTTTCAGGCGGTCAAAGGTATTCGGGTGAAAGTGCACCTCGACACTGTTCTCCCTGCTGCCCGGTGCGACTGTGATCAGTCCGAGTTCAAGCCGCCGCAGCAGCATGCACATATCCCGCCAACCCGCAGTTCTGGCACCGCCTTTTGGACGGGGAACCGCAACATACACGGAATCCGCCGCACGCTGGCGCTTGACAGCCTGGGCCAGGAGCTTGAGATTAAAAGAGGTCTTCAATTCGACCACCACCAGCTCATCACCCATCATGGCCGCCAGATCACAGCCCTTCACCTCTCCCTGCACCTGATAGCCAAGGGACTCCAGATACTCCTTCACCGGCTCGTACAGATCGGTTTCATATATTTTTGCTTTGGTATCGGCCATCTCCATCACTCCTGGTTCTTCACTCCTGCAGCCTTTTTCAAGTAATTCTACATGCGCAGCCAAAATCCTTCCTGTGCGATGGACGGTCTGTGTATAATTTGACTGCAGTCTGGTGTTGCGCAGGAAATAAATGCTATAATAGAAATAAAAAAAGGAAGCCGTAGAGATAGAAAGGCGGTGCCGCTAATGTTCGATGATCTGGTGATTATTTTCACGTACAGAAAAAGCGGGGAGGAAAAGGAGGCTTCGTTCTGGGCCAGCTATCAATGTGAAGACTTTAAAGCTGACCTTCAGCTTGAAGACGAAAACAGC
>JAEZMC010000367.1 GCA_023435805.1 Bacillota bacterium
CACATACGCTGGTGATGATCGACGGGTTCAAGGATTCCGACTATGTAGGTATTATAAAGGAACTCTGCCCCGAACTGGAAACGTCTGAAGCCGGAAAGCCGCTCCACCTGAAGAGGCTTCCGTTCCTGCGCAATATCATCACTGTGGATTCCAGGCAAAAGGGCTGCCTGACCTGGGAAGATGCCACTGCGTTGGCGGGCCGTGTCCCGATAGAGGAAGTATACCGCCGCGCGCTTTCCATCAACAGGCACGACGTCTGCAACATGCAGTATACCTCTGGTACGACCGGCTTCCCCAAGGGCGTGATGCTGACACATTACAATGTGGTGAACAACGGCAAGAACATCGGCGATTGCATGGATCTTTCCACCGCTGACCGCATGATGATACATGTGCCCATGTTCCACTGCTTCGGTATGGTGCTCGCCATGACGGCATCCATGACGCACGGTGTGACCATGTCGCCGATCCCCTATTTCTCCCCCAAGCTTTCGCTGGAGTGCATTAATAAAGAAAAAATTACCGCTTTCCACGGCGTTCCCACCATGTTCATTGCCATGCTGGAGCATGAAGATTTTCCGAAGACGGATTTCTCGCACATGAGGACCGGAATTATGGCAGGAAGCCCCTGTCCTGTAAAGGTTATGCAGGATGTGGTGGAAAAGATGAACATGTCTCAGATAACGATTGTATTTGGACAGACCGAATCGTCACCGGGCTGTACGCAAAGCCGCGTGAACGACTCTGTCGAACTGCGTGTCAGCACGGTGGGCCGGGCACTGCCGGGTGTAGAATGCAAAATCGTGGATCCCGAAACTGGCAGAGATCTGCCCGATAATGTGGATGGGGAATTTGTCGCCCGGGGTTACAATATCATGAAGGGCTATTACAAGATGCCGGAAGCGACGGCGGCCGCCATAGATGAGAACGGATGGCTTCATACCGGCGATCTGGCCAGAAGGGATGAGAACGGCAATTATAAAATTACAGGGCGCATAAAGGATATGATCATACGCGGAGGAGAAAATATTTATCCGAAGGAAATTGAGGATTTCATCTACACGCACCCGAAGGTCAGAGATGTTCAGGTAATAGGCGTGCCGGACAAACAATATGGCGAAGAGATCATGGCATGTGTTATAATAAAGGATGGAATGACGCTGACTGCGGACGAACTCAAGGATTACATTCGTTCGCACATGGCAAAGCATAAAACCCCGCGGTACATCGATTTCGTCACAGAATTTCCGATGAATGCCGCCGGGAAAATCATGAAATACAAAATGCGTGAGCGGGCTGTGGAAAAACTGGGACTGCAGGCGGTGAGCAGAATCGTTACAGCCTGATGTGCTGCGGAGAATTGAAGGGAGAAGACTTATGAACTGGCTTAGGAAAATAATGGCGGGAAGGTATGGCGGAGATCAGCTTTCCATGGCGCTTTTGATTGTCTCGGTTTTGCTGACTCTGATCGGCGGAGCGGCCAAGCTTCCGGCATTGTCCATCATAGGTTATATTCCTTTAGGCTTCAGCGTATTCAGAACATTTTCAAAGAATCTCCAAAGACGAAGCATGGAGAATTACAAGTTCTCCATGCTCGTCAGTCCTGTTTATGCCTGGTTTAAAAAAACGCAGCGCCACCTACTGGAATCAAAAAACCACAAGTTTCTTAAATGCCCCGAATGCAAGGCACAGCTTCGGCTTCCGAAAGGGAAGGGAAGTATGCTGGTGACATGCCCGAAATGCCATGCAGAATTCAAAGCCAGGAGCTGATCTCTTGGTTTTTCTTGTTTTATAATCCGAGGATTGGGAATAAACATATGTAAATCTTGATTCAAAGAGATGCTCGGAAGCATAAGACAGGGAAATGGAGGGTATGAAACGATGAGGGTAGTCTTGGCAGGTGCATTTGGAAAGTTGGGCACCGACGTTCTGAAAGTGCTGGTAAACCGTGGTTACGACGTGGTTGCAGCCGATCTGGCAATTAAAGAAATTGAAGGACTTGACGGATATGAAGCAAGAAGCATTGACGTGACGAAGCCTGAAACACTGAAGGGTTTGTGTGATGGAGCGGATATCGTTATCTCTGCAGTCGGTTTGACGAGAGCAAGTACAACAGTCACACATTATGATGTCGATCTGGAAGGCAACAGGAACCTGCTGGATGAAGCGAAGCGGGCCGGAGTTAAAAAATTCCTGTATGTTTCCGTTCTGAAAGCAAATATGGATCCTACCATCCCTATGCTTGATGCCAAATACAAGTTTGAAGCCGAACTGAAAAACAGCGGAATAAGCTATATGATCTTCCGGCCCACGGGATACCATTACGAAGTGGCAAAGCTTTTTATGCCCATGGTGGAAAAAGGCAGGGTGAACCTGCTTGGTAAAAAAGACGTTTTGGCAAATTCAATTGATACGTCCGATCTGGCTGCATATATCGTGGATAATATGAACGACAGTGGAAAAACGCTTTCAGTAGGAGGAGTGGAAACTTACACCTATGCCGAGATCGCAACCATGTTCTTTGAAGCCGCGGGAAAGCCGGCTGAGATTAAATGCGTCCCTGCATTCATGTTTGATTTGCAGGCATTACATGCAAAGCTGAGGAATACAGGCGGATATGCTATGATAAAATTCTCCAAATGGACCCTCAGCAATGACATGGTGGGAGAGAACCGTTATGGTCAGGTGAGTATGAAGCAGTATATTAAAAATTGCTACTGTACGGAGCGATGATTATTGCAGCTTCTGATGACGACGCCGAGCTGGATAAAACCGGAATCAGCGGTTCTCGACGGCATGCGGCAAAGGAGATGGCTTCAGATTTGATAGAATGATCTTCACGATAATATATACCTTCCAGTTGATGTTTTCAGCAATAGTGATTATAATAAATTATTGTCTATTTTGATTGAGTGTTTTACCCTCGCCGCCGGGAAAAGTGCATTAGGTCAAAAACCTTTGCATTCCCTGCGGAGAGGGTATTGGCTGTTTGATAGAATGGGAGGTAGTTGCTGTGAACAAAGCAGATATTTTAGGTAGATGGACAAAAGAAAAGTCAGAAGAACTTTATGGTATAAAAAACTGGGGTGCCGGTTATTTTTCAATCTCCGACAACGGGGAAGTGTTGGTGAACCCTTATAAAGACGATGAGACGGTGGCCATCAGCCTGATGGATATTGTTTCGGGCGTCCGTGAGCGCGGGTTGGACATGCCCGTACTACTCCGTTTTGAAAATCTGTTGGATTCACAGATTTCCTTTCTCAATAATTCTTTCAGGAGTGCAATGAAAAAATTGAATTACAAGGGTGAATACCGCGGTGTTTACCCCATCAAGGTAAACCAGCAGCAGCAGGTTGTCGAGGAAGTAACAAAATTCGGACAACGCTACCACCATGGCCTGGAAGTCGGCAGTAAAGCCGAGCTGATAGCAGCTCTTTCGCTTATGAAGGACAAAGAGGCCTGCCTGATCTGTAATGGTTATAAAGACGGAGAATTTGTCGACCTGGGACTCTATGCCATAAAGATGGGCTTCAAGTGCTTTTTTGTCATTGAAATTCCCGGTGAGCTGGATATCGTTTTGGAACGTTCTCAGGCGTTGGGGATCAAGCCCAACATAGGAATACGCATCAAGCTCTCCGCAAAGGCGGGCGGCCACTGGACCGAGTCCGGCGGAGACCGCAGCATATTCGGCCTGAATGTATCCCAGGTGATATCCATGGTGGATACTTTGAAAGAAAAAAACATGCTGGAATCCCTCAAATTGCTGCATTACCATCTCGGCTCGCAGATTCCCAATATAAGGGATATAAGGTCGGCCGTACTGGAAGCGGCCCGCGTGTATGCGGAGCTGGTGAAAGAAGGCGCCCCTATGGGATATCTGGATTTGGGCGGGGGACTGGCGGTTGATTATGACGGCTCCAACACAAATTATACCAATAGCCGTAATTACTCTGTGGAGGAATATTGCACCGATATTGTGGAAGCCGTTATGTCAACGCTGGACTCGTGCGATATCCAGCACCCGGTAATCGTGACTGAATCCGGCCGCGCGACGGTAGCCTACTATTCTGTACTGCTGGTTAACGTACTGGATGTGGAAAAGTTTGAAGAATATGAGGTGCCGGATAAAATAGACGAAAATGCTTCGGAACAGATCAAGAACCTGTATGATGTAAGCAAAAACCTTACATTGAAAAATATACAGGAATGCTATAACGACGCGCTGTATTACCGTGACGAAATCCGGGATATGTTCAAGCACGGACGCATCAGCCTTCGTGAGCGGTCGTTTTCGGAAAAAATCTTCTGGCATACCATCAGTCAGATCGCCAAGGAAAAGAAGAAGCTGAAAAATTCGCCGCCCGAACTGGAGGATATCGAAAGTGCCATTGCGGATATCTATTACTGCAATTTCTCTGTGTTTCAGTCCATCCCGGACAGCTGGGCCATTGACCAGCTGTTCCCGATCATGCCGCTGCACAGATTGAATGAACTCCCCAAACGGAATGCGGTCATTGCGGACATTACATGTGACTGTGATGGTAAAATCGATCATTTCATCGATCTGCACGATGTACGGACAACACTGCCGCTTCATGAGATGAAAAACGGCGACAATTATTACCTGGGAGTCTTTCTGGTGGGAGCCTATCAGGAAACGCTGGGCGACCTGCACAACCTTTTCGGCGATACGAACGTAGTCAGCGTGCGCATCAGTCCCGATGGCCAGTATGACCTGGTAAAGGAGCTCCACGGGGACAGTGTTGCCGATGTACTCTCCTATGTGGAGTTTGACCCGAAGGACATGCTGGTGCGTTTCCGCGAAACAGCGGAGGAAGCTATACACGACGGCCTTATCAGTGCAAGTGAAAGGCCTGAAATAATGAGAGCTTACGACAACGGACTTCGCGGATATACCTATTATGAACGTTGATGGAACATTGCAGTGCGCTCCATTCCTCCGGACTGTTAAATAACGGCACGGCGGGAGAGCATAAGGTCTGAAGGCTGAAAGCCCAAAGCAGCCAGTTTTGATGACACGGCCAAAATGCTTGTTGCGAAGTGTTTTGGCCATTTTTCCTAATTCAGTTGATGTAAAATTACCAATTGACAAGCAGGGGCTTTGGCTATATAATTTATAAAAAATAAATACGGTATTGTTGACATTGAAAGAGTGTTCGATCTGATATGTTAGCGTGTCCGCTTCTAAAGACGGCAATGATGATTGGTATCGCAAAACAAAGAAGTTTTGTCTCTTTCCGGAGATAAAATTTTTTTTATATTGACAGGGCAGTCCAAACAGAAAGCGTTCAAATGACATAAAAATAAATATGAGGAGAGAGTAAAATGAAAAAAGTTGTAAGTATTATCCTTATGGTCATGTTGGCCGTGACAGTTTTTGCAGGCTGTTCAAACTCAGCCGGGAACGCAAACGAGATTAAAATCGGTATCAACTACGAGCTGTCCGGCGG
>JAEZMC010000003.1 GCA_023435805.1 Bacillota bacterium
ACAATATCCTGTGAAGCCATAATGCCGATATCGGGCACCAGGGAAGGTAGTGTAAAGCCCCAGCAATCGCAGAGAGCTGTTATATTGGTAAGAAAATTGATATAGAAAACATTGCCTGGCTCAAAGGTCTTCAAAACCTCCTGGGTGCATAATGCCATACCGGCCTGGAAGTCCTCGTAACGATGGGCGTCCATGACAAGCGCTCCGTTGGGGCAAACCTTGACGCAGTGCTGGCAGAAAGTACAATGGTGGTAATTCATTCTATAAATACCGTTTTGGTTGAAGCGGTTTGCATTATGATTGCAGTTGCTTATGCAAAGCTCACAGTGTATGCAAAGCTCCTCGTTCCATTCGATCCCGCCTTCAAGGCCGTGGATCTGCTGTCTTGTACGGTCAGTCACGCAGCCCATTGCGATGTTTTTGCAGGCACCCCCGTATCCGCACGCCCCATGGCCTTTTACATGGGACAGGTCGATCATGACCTCGGCGTCCTGAATATTGCCGGCAACATCAACATTTTTAAAGGTTTTGAAATCAACCTTCCGCTCGTAGTAATATTTTCCGGTCACACCGCAGGCATATACAACGGGTACGCCGAAATAGTCCTCGGTATAGCCCCTGTTTTTTGCTCCGCCGATATCCTGGTCCGTGATATAAACCTTGGCGCCGTAATCTTTCAGCTTGTCAACAAGAATTTTGATAAATAGCGGATGAATGGTGGAATATCCGATGTTTCGTCCCAGATGCATTTTCACTGCCGTCAGTTTACCCTTTACGCTGTCCTGCATATCCATTTTATCGATCATACGTGAGAATTTGGCAGGAAGTGATACATCCGCATCATACCGGTCATATTTCACCGAAGAAAATAAAATTTTGGAGCTCATATCGACACCTCACAAACAGAAATGATAGACTACTAAACAATTATGCCATATAAGGCCTTTAAAATAAACCTGAAAATCTTATTCACCGGTTGATGCGGCTCCGGCCGGACCAATCGGACTGCATTCCGCCGCCATACCCTGACACAGGTGTTTTCTGCATCCAAAAAGGTAGACCGTCAGCTGAAGAAGTGTAAAAAATGCACAGCAGAGCAATATGAGAGAATAATGGGAGTATTCAAGCAAGACCCCGGCAAGAGTTGAACCAATCCCCATACCGATGCTGTTGGAAAATATGCGCATACCCGAGAAGGAGCCCTGTTTTTCCTCGGGAATGGACTGAAGCATGCGGCTTTCAACCGTACCGGGCAACGTGAGCCTTAAAAACGAGTACAATATCCATAGCGGAACAAACAGCTTGAGGCCGGCGACGGACATGACAAACAGGATCGGTATGTTCAATGCCATAGCCGCAATAGCTGCGTTTTCACTTTTCCAGCGTTGGATAATGACCGGCACCATAAACGAGGAAAGGAACATCACAACCGTTGCTACGGAAAATATGAGACCGACCGTATTATCCTTCAGATTGAAGCTGTCTCTGTATATGATATTGAGCATGGAGGCCAAAATATTGAAGGCCATCGACATAGTAAGCCCATACAGCAGGAACATCAGGATCTTCTTATCCTTCAGCACTTCAAAGCTGATTTTTTTAGAAGCATACTCCATTTTTCTTTTGGGCAGCGCACTGCGGGCAATGCCCAGCAGCACAAACAGGATACCGCTTAGAAGCACCGGTACAAAATAGATATTCCCATTTCCATTTGCCATACCTGGCAGATACCCCCCTGCAATATTGCCGAAAAACATTGCAAAAAGGAAAGAGCAAATCAGAAGATTGTATACCGTACTCTTCAATTTTTCTTCTACAAGACTGACGATAAAGGGAAACTCAGAGGATAGCACAAAGGAATCCCCCAGACTCATAATCAGAAAGCCGGTGTATGCCAGAACAGGATTATGTGAAAACGCAATAACGATCATACCTGCTCCTTTTATTACACAGCCGTATAACATGGCTGGATGAAACCCTATCCTGTCACACAGCCCTCCTGCAAAAAATGAAAACAGGGCGGTGGTCACAAAGCCGAAGGCCAGGATGCTGCCTATTCCCACATCAATAAAACCGCAGGATTTGAGATGGAAATTCAAATTGATGCTCCATATGCCGCTGCCCAGCCCAAAAACCATTTCGGTAAGAAGAAACCATTTAACTGCTGCCGGCAGTCCGCTGATTGTTCTGATATATTGCCTCATAATCCCCTCATAATCTGTGATTCATATATTGTCAACTCTGATGTTAAACTAATACGCAACTGTATTTTTACCGGCTTCCTTCGCCGCATAAAGCAGCCTGTCCGCCCTCCGTAAAAAGCTGTCATCTGTCTCGCCTGCCGCCAGCGTTGCCAAACCAAAGCTGCAAGTCACTCTTTCCCCATATTCATACACATGACGGGAGATCATCAGCCTTAATCTTTCAATCAATTCTTTTGCGGGCGACAGATCCGTATTGGGCAGAAGCAGGACAAATTCCTCACCACCCCATCTGGCAAAAATGTCCGACTGGCGTATGGTATCCTTTATGATACCCACGGTGTCGACGATGACTTGATCACCTGCAAGATGTCCATACTTGTCATTGAACTTCTTGAAGTCGTCAAAATCAAATATTGTCATGGATAGCGGTATTTCATATCTGTGCGAATATTCCACCCACTTTGACAATTCCTCGTTGAGCTTCCCCCTGTTATAAATACCGGTCAGAGAATCGGTAGCGGATACTCTTTTCAATTCACGGCTGTCAGCATACTGCACCCGTTTGTAATAGCCGGTCTGGTAGGAGGAGATGCCGCTGAGAACCATCACGATAAAAATATAAACCACTCCTGCTGAAAAGTGTGAAGGCTCAACAGCTCTGTTCATTACGGCTGATATGGCAATAAAAGCAATGCTGGTAGTAGCGGAAGCCAGCAGCATATATATCCATCTGTTCGGAGCCAGGTATATGCCGATCAGAATAACAATGACGCCCATTGCCTGGATCAAAAAATCAGGCGATTCATACAGCCAATATATCAATAAAAAAAGGACGGCGCAAACAATTTCCAGTATCGTTATCAATAAGGCATACCGTTTGAAATCCCTTATCCGCCCTATAAAAAGAAACAGTGCAAGGGTGAGCAGCAAAAACACCGCCCTGATGGAAAATATAACGCGGAGAATATCGGTATTTTGAATCAAAAAATAGTCAGGGATGATAAAGAGCATGAACAATATGCCCAGTATCAATACGATCGGCCTTACGTATTTGACGGACCTGCCGATTTCATAATCGAAGAAGTCCTTTTCCAGGGCTTTATCAGTAAATTCTCCATAAAATGAAATTTTAAATTTTTTATCTTTCATCACTCAAATTGTACCATTTATCCCAAACCTATTCAACCATTCATAAAAC
>JAEZMC010000194.1 GCA_023435805.1 Bacillota bacterium
TCCTCAAAAGCAAATCAATGAAATGTGGGAAGTTATACTGTTGAATCAATTCCATGATATTCTTCCCGGTTCATCGATTAAAGAAGTATATGAGGTTTCGAAGAAGGAGTATGAGAACGTGCTGTCTGTGGGAAAGGATATTTTGGATTCTTCCGTTGATGCCATTTCGAAAAACATCCATATTAGTGATATGTCCGTGCTTGTATTCAATACGCTTTCTTTTGACCGCAACGATATTGCCGTTTTCGATGTTCCGGACGGGATGGAGCATCCTTGCATCATTGGACCTGAAGGCAAAGTGACGGATTGCCAGGTAGTTGAAGACAATGGAGTTAAAAGGGCAGTCTTCTTTGCTTCCGGAGTACCGGCAAAAGGATACAGGGCTTATAAAATTCAAGAGAATACCGGTGAAATCCGGCACAAACCTCTGGTAGGAAATTCAATTCTTGAAAACGAGTACTTCTTCATTGAAATAGATGAAAAAGGAACGATTAAAGAATTATTCGACAAGAAAAACAAACGCAGTATACTAAAGCAGGGTTGCAGGGGTAATATGCTTCAAGCCTTTGAAGATAAGCCGATGAGGAATGACAATTGGGATATTGATGTATATTATCAGGAAAAAATGTGGGAGGTTGACGAGGTCGAGCGAATTGAGGCAATTGAAAACGGACCGGTTCGCGGAGGTATAAGGATTTATAAAAAATTTGGTGCATCCACTATTATTCAAAATATTTATATATACGCGGATGTTCCAAGGATAGATTTTGATACATTTGTGGACTGGAAAGAAGATCAGGTGCTCTTAAAGGCCGCGTTCCCTGTTGACATACAGGCGGATAAAGCCACTTATGATATTCAATACGGGAATATCGAAAGACCGGCCCATAACAATACTACCTGGGATATTGCACGGTTTGAGGTATGTGCACATAAGTGGGCAGATCTTTCCGAACAAGGGTTTGGCGTCAGCATATTGAATGATTGCAAGTATGGACATGACATAATCGATGGAAATATAAGACTGACGCTTATTAAGTCGGGAAGAGACCCCAACAGCACAGCGGATAGGGAACAGCACCGTTTTGTATATTCAATTTTTCCGCATTCCGGGGATTGGAGAGAAGGTAATACCGTGCAAATGGCATACAGTCTGAATACACCATTTTATACGGTGACGAAAAAGGAATCAAATGGCGGTGTGCTTCCGGAAGAAATGTCCTTTATCGGTATCGACCAGAGCAATGTGATTCTGGAGGTGGTAAAGAAGGCGGAAGACAGCAATGATCTGGTTTTAAGAGTTTATGAATGTCATAATAAACGCACTGCTGCAAAATTGACCTTCTACAAGAGCATCGAATCGATAGTGGAATGCAATCTTATGGAAGAAGAGGACGGAGAGCCTGATTACACTGTAAATGATTCGTTTGAGTTTACAATCAAGCCATATGAAATAAAAACCTTTAAGGTTAAATTGTAAACCGGTCAGCTTTTATTTAGGGTTTACTGCTGCTGCTTTGCGATGGCCTCGGCAAGCTCGTTCAGGTAAACCCAGCGTTCCATGGCCTCTTCCAACTGCTTTTCCAGATGTTCCTTTTCTGAAAGCAGTGTCTGGAGCTTTTCAAAGTCGGCGGCTGCAGCATCGATGAGCGCATCGGTTTCGCCGATTTGTCTTTCCAGACCGGCAATGAGGCCATCGATCTGCTCATACTCCTTCTGCTCCTTATATGTGAACTTGAGAGGCCTGTCCTTTTTCACCATTTTTATTTCGGAAGCGGCCCCTTCCTTCTGGTCAGCTGCCTTTGACCCGGTTTCTGCAGCTGTTCCCTCGTCCGGCCGCTGCCGGAAGCATTGGGCATAGTAGGAGTAGTTGCCTTCAAATCTTTCCACCGTACCGTTTCCCGGAAGAGAAAATATCTTCTCCACAGTCCTGTCCAGGAAATACCGGTCATGGGATACGGCAATGACAGCTCCCGGAAAGTCGTCCAGGTAGCTCTCCAGAATGGTCAGCGTCTGAACATCCAGATCATTGGTGGGTTCGTCAAGGAGCAGCACATTTGGCGCGCCCATCAAAACGCGCAGCAGGTAGAGCCTCCTTTTCTCACCGCCCGAAAGTCTGGATATGGGTGTCCATTGTACGGCGGGAGGGAAGAGGAAGCGCTCCAGCATCTGCGAGGCGCTGATAACGCCGTCGGCGGTCGTCAGATATTCCGCCTCGTCCCGGATATATTCAATGACACGCAGGGTTTCATCCATTTCATCATTTTCCTGCGTAAAAAAGCCGATTTTTATAGTCTCGCCGGTGATTACGGAACCCTGGTCCGGCTGCAGCCTTCCTGCCATTATTTTGAGCAGTGTGGACTTCCCGCTGCCATTGGGGCCGACGATGCCGATCCGGTCATCCTTTAGCAGTATATAGCTGAAGCCGTGGAGTATTTCCCGGCCGGAAAAGCTTTTGCCCACTTGCTCCAGCTCGATTGTTTTTCTACCCATGCGGCTGGAGCCTGCCAGGATTTCTATATTTTCATACGCTGCCGGGCCTTGTTCCTCCGTCAGCTTTTCAAACCGGTCTATTCTGGATTTTTGTTTGGTGGAGCGGGCCTGCGCGCCCTGCCGGATCCAGGCCAGCTCACGCCTGTACAGGTTTTGGCGCTTCCTTTCGGAGGCCTGTTCCAGTTCCTCACGTTCTGCTTTGAGCTCCAGGAATTTGCTGTAGTTGGCCTGATAACTGAACAGTCTGCCGTTATCCAGCTCGATGATACGGTTGGATACTCTGTCCAGAAAGTACCGGTCGTGGGTAACCATGAGAAGTGCACCTTTGCGGCTGTTCAGGTATTTTTCCAGCCAGTCTACGGTGTCATTGTCAATGTGGTTTGTCGGCTCGTCAAGAATCAGCAGGTCGGCGGGATGCGTCAGCGCAGCTGCCATAGCCACCCTTTTTTTCTGTCCGCCTGAAAGCGTACCGACCCCGGCATCGAAATCAGATATGCCCAGCCGGGTCAACAGGGCTTTGGCCTCATATTCACCCATCTGCCTGGCAGCAGGAGAAAGCCCCTGCAATACCTGTTCCAGTACGGTGGCATCCCTTTCAAATACGGGATTCTGAGGCAGGTACTCTATCCGGAGGCCGCCGGCTTTGATGATTTTGCCTTCGTCAGCCTGCTCGATTCCGGCCAGCACCTTCAGCAGCGTGGATTTCCCGGTTCCGTTTATACCGATCACGCCGATTTTTTCGCCTTCATGAATACCCAATGAAATTTGTTTAAACAGCATCCTCTCGCTGTAGCTTTTTGATATTTTCTCGGCGGATAAAAGGTTCACTAACTGTACATTGCCTTTCTCAAAGTTTGTATTTCTTCACTTTCCAGGTATTCGTCATAGGTCATCTGCTTGTTGATCAAGCCCTTTGGCGTAATTTCCATGATCCTGTTGGCAATGGTGTGCACAAACTGATGGTCATGGGATACAAAGAGGATGGTTCCCTTGAAGTTGATCAAACCGTTGTTGAGCGCCGTGATGGATTCCAGATCCAGGTGGTTCGTCGGTTCGTCAAACAGCAGCGTGTTGGCGCCTGAAAGCATCATTTTAGCCAGCATGCAGCGTACCTTTTCGCCTCCGGATATGACACAGGCCTTCTTCAGCGCTTCTTCGCCGGAGAATAGCATTCTTCCAAGCCAGCCTCTCAGGAAGGTTTCGGCCGGTTCTTTGGAAAACTGTCTGAGCCATTCCACCAATGTCAGGTCAACCCCGTCGAAATAGGCTGAATTATCCTTGGGGAAATAGGCCCGCGAGGTGGTTACACCCCATTTGAAATCACCGCTGTCGGGCTCCAGCTCCTCTGCAAGTATTCTCAGCAGAGTGGTTTTCTCCAGGCCGTTGGGACCCACAAAAGCCACCTTGTCGCCTTTGTTGATGGTAAAGCTGATATTGTCCAGTATTTTTACGCCATCCATTTCCTTGCTGATCCCGTTGACGGTCAGCAAGTCGTTGCCCACTTCCCGGTCGGGCTTGAAATCCACGAAGGGGTATTTGCGTGAGGAAGGCTTGATGTCCTCGAGGGTCAGCTTCTCCAGCTGTTTTTTTCTTGATGTTGCCTGCTTGGACTTGGAGGCGTTGGCGCTGAACCGCTGTATAAATTCCTGCAGCTCCTTGATTTTAGCCTCGGTCTTGCGGTTCTGGTCTTTTGCCTGCTGCAATGCAAGCTGGCTGGACTCATACCAGAAATCGTAATTGCCGGCATAGAGCTGTATCTTGCCGTAATCAATATCGGCGATCTGGGTGCAGACCTTGTTCATGAAATGCCTGTCATGGGAAACGACAATGACAGTGTTATCAAAATTATACAGGAAGTTCTCCAGCCAGGTGATGGAGGATACATCCAGATGGTTTGTCGGTTCGTCCATCAGCAGGATGTCGGGTGCGCCGAACAATGCCTGGGCCAGAAGTACTCTGACCTTCAGGTTGCTTTCCAGGTCGCCCATTTTTTTATTGTGGTATTCCTCACCGATATCAAGGCCGTTGAGGAGCGTGGCTGCTTCAGATTCCGCCTCCCAGCCGTTCAGCTCTGCGAATTCTGCTTCCAGCTCGGAAATTCGGATGCCGTCTTCTTCGGTAAATTCAGTTTTGCTGTATAGAAGGTCCTTTTCATCCATGATGTCGCAAAGTCTCTTGTGGCCCATTATCACAGTTTTCAGGACTTCATATTCATCAAATTCAAAATGGTTCTGCTTGAGCACCGCAAGCCTTTTCCCCGGCTCAATGGTGACATCGCCGCTGTTTGCCTCCATCTCCCCCGATAATATTTTCAGGAAGGTGGACTTGCCGGAGCCGTTGGCGCCAATCAGCCCATAACAGTTGCCGGGTGTAAACTTGATACTGACATCCTCAAATAGTACGCGTTCCCCAAATCGCAGGGATATGCCGGTGGTAGTGATCATAACTTTTAATAACATCCTTTATTTAATATTTTCTTCTGCATGACTCTTTTCATCAGAGCCATGCTTTAGTCCAACCTATTCTAACATATAAAACGCAGCTTGTCATGGCAGGCGTAAAAAAGCGTGTTATTTGTGCCCGCTTCCGAACTTTCATGATCGGTGCAGGAAAGGCTGCTGCAAGAATATAAGTGTACGGGAAAAAGGTTTACATCTAATGGGAAAAAGCTGTTTTACTTGAATAAATTGTGATAAAATGTAGGGGACACCTCCGGAAAAGTTCATGCTTCTGAAAAACAAAAAAGTGGGGTAGCCTTTATGTGGTGGAAGGACGGCGTCATTTATCAGATTTATCCCAGGAGCTTCAAGGATTGCAACGGCGACGGCATAGGCGATCTCAAAGGTATTACGGCGATGCTGGATTATCTCAACGACGGCACGGAACATTCCCTTGGCGTCGAAGGTATCTGGATATCGCCTTTTTTCCGTTCACCTATGAAGGATTTTGGGTATGACATTTCCGACTACAGGGATGTCGATCCCCTGTTCGGCACCCTTGAGGATTTCAGGGAGCTCCTTTCGGAAGCGCACAAACGTGGGATACATGTCATTATCGACATGGTTCTGAACCATACCTCCGATGAGCATCCCTGGTTTGTGGAATCACGGCGCGACAGGACCAACCCCAAGGCGGACTGGTATATCTGGCATCCCGGAAAAAATGGGAAGGCGCCGAACAATTGGTTTGCCCAGTTTGAATTGAAAAACGCCTGGTGGTATGACAGGAAACGCGGTGAATTTTATCTTGGAACCTTTACCAGGCAGCAGCCGGAGGTCAACTGGAGAAATCCGGAGCTTAAAAGGGAAATGTTTGACCTGGCTCGATACTGGCTGGATATGGGGGTGGACGGCTTCAGACTGGACGTGATCAACTGGTTTATCAAGGATGAACAATTCCGGAGTAATCCCTTCTCATTGAAAAGCCCCGACCTGCAAAAGCATATCTATGACCGGAACAGGCCGGAATCCATCGAAATCTGCAGGGAGTTGAGAGCAATAACGGATACCTACAGTGACCGGATGCTGGTAGGCGAGGTATATACCGATGATCCCGCCATGGCGGCCGGATATTACGGCGACAATGGAGACGGCCTTCATATGGCCTTTAATTTCAATTTTCTGTTCCAGCCCTGGAATGCACGAAAAATCTACCGGTCCATAACTGAGTGGTATGGGAGCTTGCCGGAGCATGCCTGGCCCAACTTTACCTTCAGCAACCATGACAACCTGCGGCATTATTACCGGTACCGCAGCAGCAGCGAAACCGAGACGGAGGCCAGAGCCCGGGTTGCCGCCGCGCTGCTGATGACGCTGCGGGGCACGCCCTTTATTTATTATGGTGAAGAGCTCGGCATGACGGGAGGCAGGCTTCGCAGGAGGGATATGCAGGACCCGCTCGGCAGACGCACCTGGCCAATTAAGAGGTTTTGCCGGGATATGGCGAGGACCCCGATGCAGTGGGATGATTCACAAAACGCAGGGTTCAGCGGCGGCAGCACGGCATGCGGCACGGGAGGCGAAAGCTCCGCACCCTGGCTTCCTGTGGCGGGGGACTACCGCTATAAAAATGTGAAGAAGCAGCGGCAGGAGGCGGGAAGTCTTCTCCATTTCTACCGAAGGCTGATATGGCTGCGGAAAAAGCATCCCGCGTTGAAAACGGGAGGCATCCGTTTTCTGGAGGAATATCTGCCCGATGCACTTGTTTATTTAAGAACTTGCGACAGTGAAACGCTGTATATACTGCTTAACTTTTCCGGAAGGCCGCTGCACATTAAGCCAATGGGCCTTACGGAGGCAAGGGTGCTTCTGGGTACGCTGCGCGAGCCCGGAGCTATTCTGGACCTGAAGTCGGGTATTGAAGCAGGTGCCGGCGAGGTCATTGTTGCGGAACTGACCGGCATGCAGGGAACGGATCCTTCGCCTGATAAAGGCTTATAAAACCGGAGGCTTAATATGGGAGGCTTGTATGAAAAACAATAAGACTTTTGCGCTGGTACTCATGATCATTATTGTAGGTTTCCTGAATGCAGACCAGAATGTCATGAATTCGACACTGGTGCTGATTGAGGAGGAGTTCCATGTCAATGATGCAGACATCGGCTTCATGAGTGGTCTTTTTACCATACTTGGAGCGGTTGTGAGCATTATATGGGGTTATCTTACGGACAAGCGCAACAGGAAGATGCTATTTGCGGCTTCCGTACTGCTCGGACAGATCCCGTGCCTTATGACGGCCTTTGTTGCAAACTATGACCAGTTTTTTATCATGCGTATACTGACGGGCATCGGCGTCGGCGTATCCTTCCCGACGGTGTTTTCAATGCTGGGAGACATGTACGGTGAAAAACACCGCGCAACCGCTGTGACCTGGAT
>JAEZMC010000022.1 GCA_023435805.1 Bacillota bacterium
TACGGCAGTTCGGAACCGGGACACAGAAGGTGGAGGAGGAGCTGCAAAAGCAATTTCCCGGCTGTTCGGTCATCCGGATGGACATGGACACGACCACTGGAAAGCACTCCCATGAGGAAATACTGGATGCTTTCCGGGAAAAGAACATCAACATACTTGTCGGTACGCAAATGATCGCTAAAGGCCACGATTTTCCGAATGTGACGCTGGTCGGTGTCCTTGCAGCGGACAGCCTGCTGGGGATGGACGATTACAGGGCTTCGGAAAGGACCTTCCAGCTGCTGACACAGGTTGCCGGCAGGGCCGGCAGGGGGATGCTGCCGGGACGGGCGGTCATACAGACTTACAATACCGAGGATTACAGTATAAGCTCGGCATGCTGCCATGATTACCATACTTTTTTCCGGCAGGAATCGGATATCCGGAAAAGGCTCAGATATCCGCCGTTCACCAACATTGCCTGTATCGTGGTCAGTTCGGTCAATGACAGGCTTGCATTTGAAAAGGCAAAAGATACGGCCGCATTCCTTTCACCCTTCATCCATTCCGATCTGGGGGACGAACTGCTTCCGGGGCCTGTAAGGGCGCCGGTTTCCAGAATAAGGAACCGGTACAGGTGGAGACTCGTTATCAAATGCGGTTCAGTCGAGCGTCTGGCAGACATGCTGTCGGCAGCTTCGGACGAATTTCACAGGAGCAGGGGCAGGAACGATGTGGACCTGAATATGGATATCAACCCGGCCAGCATGCTGTAAGAGCTGTTGGCCCAAAGTGATGAAACGGGCTGGTATTATTGAAATTACATTGCCTGAAAGATTCGATTTTTGATATAATAGAGCTATATACTGTTTGGAATATGGCTCAGATAATAGGAGATGATAAATATGGCAATTAGAAATATTAGAAAAGACGGAGACGAGATATTAAGAAAACGCTCAAGAGAAGTTGATGTTATAGACGAAAAAATTAAAATCCTGCTGAAGGATATGGAGGACACTCTGTACAAGGCGGATGGCGCAGGCCTTGCCGCACCCCAGGTGGGCGTTCTGAAAAGAGTTGTGGTGGTCGACGTCGGAGAAGGGCTGCTTAAGCTTATCAACCCGGTGATCAAGAGTCAATCGGGACAGCAGTGCAAAGCAGAAGGATGCCTCAGTATACCCGGCGTTTGGGGGGAAGTAAACCGTCCGGCGCAGGTGGTTGTAGAAGCACTGAATGAAAAAGGTGAGAAAACGGAGATCAAGGGTGAAGGTATGCTTGCTGTTGCCCTTTGTCATGAAATCGATCATCTGGACGGCATATTGTTCAAGGATAAGGTAGTCCGTTTCCTGGATCCGGAAGAATTAAAGGGAGAAGATTAACGATAAAATGAGAATTGTTTTTATGGGCACGCCCGATTTTGCCGTACCGTGCCTGGATATACTGGTAAATAACGGCTACCACGTAGTCGGAATCGTCACACAGCCGGACAAACCCGTCGGCAGAAAGCAGAGCAGTCTCAAAGCACCCCCTGTAAAAGAGGCGGCAATCAGGCATGGGATTCAACACATTCTTCAGCCGACGAAGGTAAGAACACCGGAATTTCTTGCAGCTATCAGGGAATTGGCACCCGATCTGATCGTAACAGCAGCCTACGGAAGGATACTGACCAGGGATGTGCTGAATGTGCCGCCGATGGGCTGCATCAATGTTCACGGATCGCTGCTTCCTAAATACCGGGGAGCGGCGCCCATTCAGTGGGCTATCATCAACGGCGACACCGAAACAGGAATCACCACTATGTTCATGGATGAAGGCATGGATACAGGAGACATCCTTCTTCAGCGGGAGCTGGAAATCACCCCTGATATGAACTGCGGTGAACTGTATGACAAGCTTGGCATTTTGGGGGCCGAAACATTGCTTGAAACCATTCGGGCAATAGAGCAGGGCGGACTGACCAGAATCCCCCAGGACCATTCGAAAGCGGTTACGGTGCCGATCATGTCAAAGGAAATGGGCTTGATCGATTGGAGCAGGAGCGCGGTCGAAATACACAATCTGGTCAGGGGTACCAATCCCTGGCCCGGAGCCTATACCTTTTATAAAGGAGACAGGCTGAAGGTCTGGAAAACAACGGTGCTGGATGAATGCCCGGTGGGTTCGCCGGAGTCGGGATTAAAGGAGCTTGCCGAAAGGATGGAGCCCGGCAAGGTGTTGAAAATATTTAAACAAAACATCATTGTGGCGACTGGAGACGGCTGTCTCAGAATCAACGAGCTGCAGTTTGAAAACTGCAGAAGGATGGGCGTCTGTGAATGCGGGCACAATATGGATGAAGGTGAAACACTTGGATAAAAGATTGAAAAGCTTCATGGGCTATTCTGTGCTGCTTTTAGCTGTTATTGCCTCGGTTGCCGCCCTGTTCTTCACCATATACCGGTTTTTTACGCTTGATGTGTACAACAGGATCATAACCGTCCTTATCATATTGTCCATCCTCATTATGGCTGCCGTTATTCTGGCGGCGCTGGCCATTTTTACAGCGGTGAAAAGAAGGAAAGGCAGTCCGCTTCTTATCATTCCTGTCCGGATCGGTCTGAAGCTGGTCATGCCCTTCGCGCTGTTTGTGACGGACCTTCTCAAACGCGACAAGGACTTGATCAGAAGCCTTTTCATCGATATAAACAATCTTTTTGTGCAATCGGGAAATACACATAAAAATCCGGACAAAATCATGCTACTGCTGCCTCACTGTCTGCAAAATTCAGATTGCACGCTCAAGGTCACGGGAGATATTTCAAACTGCAGAAAATGCGGGCGTTGCACGATTGGTTCCATACGGGAGCTTGCGGAGGAGAAAGGGGTAAAGGCTTTTGTCGTAACCGGCGGTACCGCCGCACGCAACAAGATTGCCGCAGAAAAGCCCGAGATCGTGCTTTCTGTGGCTTGTGAACGGGATCTGGCGATCGGCATATCGGATGTGAACAAAATCCCGGTTCTCGGAGTATTGAACCAAAGGCCCAACGGACCCTGTTTTAACACCACTGTAGACGTTGGGCAGCTTAGAGAAAAGCTTGAAAGCATAATGGACCCAAAATCGGAAGAAAAAATGGGAAAGGTTGGGAATGAACCTGGATAACGCAAGAGAAGCGGCCTTGAAAATACTATATGAGATAAATGAAAAGGGTGCCTATTCCAATATCGCGCTGAATAAATTTTTTGTTTCATCAGAACTCAGAGATATTGACCGGGCCTTCGCAACCGAGCTTGTTTACGGCACGATCAAATGGAAGCTAACTCTTGACAGGGTGATTGCAAGCTATTCCAGCATTAAAATGGAAAAGCTCTCGCCCTGGATTTTGAACATACTCAGGCTGGGCGCGTATCAACTGCTTTATATGGACAGGGTGCCCCAGTCGGCCGCCTGCAACGAAAGCGTCAAGCTGGCGGGAAGATATGGCCACAAGGCCTCGGCTGGATTTGTAAACGCTGTTTTGAGAAACATCGGACGGCAGGGCGGGGATAGAGTGCTGCCAATCAAAGAGGAAGACCCGATTGGCTATTTATCTGTGAAATATTCCTATCCGAAATGGTTAACGGAAAAATATATGGAGCTGTTTGGTCCGGCGTTCACTGAAAGCCTCCTTGAAGCCGGGAACAATGCACCGGAATTGACCGTGCGTGCCAATACGCTGCGCGTTTCCGCACAGGAACTGATTGGCAGGCTGGCAGAGGAGGGAGTGGAAGCGGTACCGGGGATATATGCGAAGGATGCAGTCATCATTAAAAGCTCCGTACCTGTTGCCAGGCTGGATGCTTTTCAAAAAGGACTGTTCCAGGTACAGGATGAAAGCTCCATGCTGCCGGCTGCAGTGCTTGCACCGGAGCCCGGGGAGCGGGTGCTGGATGCCTGCAGCGCACCCGGGGGAAAGGCCACACATCTGGCGCAGCTAATGGGTGGCAGCGGCATGGTGATCGCAAGAGACATACATGAACATAAACTGAAGCTGGTCAACGACGCAGCTGAGAGATTGGGTATTCAAAGCATCAAAACCGAGCTGCATGACGCAGCTATTCCGGATACCAGGCCGGAACCGGCTTTTGACAGGGTTTTGCTGGACGCACCCTGTACGGGCCTCGGTATTATCAGAAGAAAGCCGGATATCAAATGGGCCAGAGAAACCAAAGATCTGAAAAGTATTACTGCGCTGCAGGCAAAGCTGCTGCAAACCGTATCACAAGCTGTGAAACCGGGTGGAGTAATGGTTTACAGCACCTGCACCATTCTTCCCGAAGAGAATGAAGCTGTAGTGAGTGCATTTCTGAAAGAAAACAAGGATTTTGAGGCTGATGACATTGCTGCTTTTTTACCGGCGCAGCTTGCC
>JAEZMC010000037.1 GCA_023435805.1 Bacillota bacterium
TATTTTTATAAGAGACAGAAATAAGTAAACGCTGAAAGCAATATAAAAAAAAATAAAAAGCGACTGTGATACAGTTGAAAAAAACGCTGAAATTACTTATGTTAACGGCACCGTCCAATTTACGCGGGAGATAACAGGTAAACAGCTGGATATTGACAGAAATATGAAATTGGTAGAAAATCATTTAAGGAAGCGGGAATTCGGAACCATAGAATTACAGGTTGACGACTTGAAACCTCATATTGTATATGATGAAATAAAAGACATCAGCAGTGTGTTGTCATCTTTCAGTACCAGGTTCAATACAGGGGATGTAAACCGCAGCGATAATATCCGGTTGGCCTGCAGCAGACTTGACGGAAGAATATTACTGCCCGGTGAGGAATTCTCCATGAATGAGGCTCTGGGGCCGAGGACCCTTGAAAACGGCTACAAAGAGGCGCCAGTCCTGTTGAAAAACGAATTGATTCCGGGGACGGGGGGAGGTGTCTGCCAGGTATCCTCCACATTATATAACACCGTGCTGCTGGCCGGGCTGGAGGTCGTTGAAAGACCGCACCACTCCATCCCGTTATATTATATAAGCCCGGGAAGAGACGCTACAATTAATGAAGACACCATTGATTTTAAATTTGCCAACAATTCGGATTATCCGGTATGTCTTCATGCTGATGTGAAAGGCGGGACCGTCAAAATCAGCATGCTGGGCAGGCAGAAAACGGACGGCAATACAGTAAAGCTGGTAACGGAAACATTGGCGGAGTATCCTCACGGCAAGGATGAAATAATCCTGGACGATACCCTGCAGCATGGAGAAAAAGTTGTTGAACGCGAGTCCGTGAAAGGAGTCCGTGTGGTGCTGTATAAAGAAACCTACCATAACGGAAAGCTGCTGAAGCGGGAGCGGATGACGGAGGATTATTACAAGCCTGTAAACGGTAAAATCAGGCTCAGCCGGGATTTATACTCCATATACCAGACAATGGACGCACTATATTTACAACATTGATTTCATATAAACAGGAGGTCGGGATGGACGAAAATCTATATAGCAAGGAAATTGAATGTCCGGTTTGTTTGAAAAAGTTCAAGGTAACAAAGGTGAAAATCAAGGCTTGCAAGGTAGACCGGCGGGACACGGACTTTTGTGTTTATTACGAAGGCATCAACCCCATGTTTTACGATGCCTGGGTTTGTGAAAACTGCGGTTATGCCGCACAAGCAGACAAATTTCCAAACATACCCTCCAAAGAGGCACAGGTGCTGGCGAAACAACTGACCCCCAAATGGACGAAAAGAAGCTTCGAGGGCGAAAGAAATGTTGACGCCGCAATCGAGGCATTCAAGCTCGTGCTGTACAATCATCAGCTGCGTAGCGCGAAAGCCAGCGAAATGGCCAAGGTTTGCATGCGTATTGCCTGGTTGTACAGGATAAAGGAAGATCCGAGAGAACACGATTTTATAAAATTTGCGCTGAAATATTACACTGAAACCTATGAAAAGGAACGCTTCCCAGCGGACAAGCTGGATGAAAATACCTGCATGTATATGATCGGCGAATTGAACAGGAGAGCGTGCAATTATGAAGAAGCTGTAAAATGGCTGAGCAGGCTGATCAGCTCACCGGATGCCCGAAGGAATCCTGCGCTGATCGAAGCTGCACGAGAGCAGTACCAGCTCGTCAAGGATCAGCTCGGAACCTGAAGCTCAATTCTATCTATCGGAGGAATTTATGGAAATCGGCAAGGTTCCAAACAGCATACTCGAAAAAATCATATTGAACAAGCTGAGCAAACAACGCAGCGAAGTTCTCCTGAGTCCGGGAATTGGCGAAGATTGCGCGGCAGTCGATTTTGGAGAATATGCCTGTGTTCTTTCCTGCGATCCGATTACAGGAACGGCGATGAAAATAGGGAGACTGGCCGTACATATCAGCTGCAATGATATCGCATCCTGCGGAGTAGAGCCTATCGGCCTGCTGGTTACAATAATGTGCCCGCCGGGAACCTCCGAACAGGAACTGGAAACCATCATGGATCAACTCACTCATACTGCGTCGGAGATACATGTCGACATTCTTGGCGGACATACGGAAATCACCGCCGCAGTGAACCGCTTTATCATTACCTGTACGGCAGTGGGACGCTGCCTGAAGGAAAAATTGATTGCCACATCGGGGGCGCATGACGGGGACGATCTTGTACTGACAAAACACGCCGGTCTGGAGGGCGCTTCGATACTGGCCCATGAAAAAGAGGAGGAACTGACGGGTGCTTTGGGAATGGAAGCAGTAAATGAAGCAAAAGCATTCATGAAAAACCTCAGCGTTGTGAAAGACGGTCTGGAAGCGGTACGGTTCGGAGTCCACGCCATGCACGATGTAACGGAAGGCGGCGTACTCGGAGCCGTGTGGGAGATCTGCGAAGCTTCCGGGAAGGGGGCGTCGGTTCTAGCCGGAAATATCCCCGTTGCATTCGCAACAGAACGCATATGTGAATATTATAATATAAATCCATATAAGCTTATGTCAAGCGGCTGCATGCTGATATCTGCCGCTGACGGCGACGGCCTGGTGAAACATCTGCAAAAGCAGGGGATTGCAGCGGCAGTTATAGGGAAACTGGACGATACGGGAGAGAAGGTCATGATATCCGGGAGGGGAAGGGAGCTCATCACGGCGCCGGAAGCGGACGAGTTATTTAAAATACTCCGGTAGACAGAATGTGTCAAAGTTTTTCGGGACGCTTATTGACAGAATTTTTAGGAATTATTATAATCATTTTAGCTAAGTACGTTATTGTTTAAATATGTACCAGGCTGCGAAAATAAAATATCGGCGGATGATTGTTACGGGAGAGCTGACAACGGCAGGCTGCTGCAAGCAGCAGAAAGCATGCCGGTGCCACACCGAAGGAGCCACACTCTCAGGTCAAATGACTGTAACGGGACGCACCTCTGGAGAGACCGTCAAGGCGCCGAAGGGGCAAGTTTCCTTTAAAAGGGGAATAATCTCTCAGGCAAAAGGACAGAGTAAGCATATATTACGTAAAAGTAATATGCTTTTCAGAGGTCAAATCATGGGTTTGACCTTTTTATATTACTTAAAACAGCACCATGGCGATGAAGGCAGCGCCAATATATAAAGATTCAACCTAAAAATTCGGAAAGATGGAAAATGGAGGTAGCAGAGCATGTATCAAATCGATCAAATAAAAAAGATTGACCCCGTCGTGGCAGAGTCCATTGAGCTGGAGGTAAACAGGCAAAGAAACAACCTGGAGCTCATTGCATCTGAAAATTTCGTAAGTGAGGCGGTCCTGCAGGCATTGGGAACCCCGCTTACCAACAAATATGCGGAGGGTTATCCCGGAAAGCGCTATTATGGCGGCTGTGAGCATGTCGATGTGATCGAGCAGCTGGCTATCGACAGGGTAAAGCAAATTTTCGGAGCGGAGCACGCCAATGTACAGCCTCATTCGGGTGCACAAGCCAATTCTGCAGTTTATTTCGCCGTGCTGGAGCCAGGCGATACGATACTGGGTATGGATCTGGCTCACGGTGGCCATTTAAGCCATGGTATGAAAAAAAACATATCCGGCAGATATTATAAAGCGGAATCCTACGGTGTAAAAGAGGAAACGGGAAGGATCGACTATGAAGCCCTTCTCCGGAAAGCCAGGGAGGTAAAGCCCAAAATCATTGTTGCCGGTGCCAGCGCCTATCCCAGGATCATTGATTTTAAAGCCTTCAGTGAAATAGCCGGTGAAGTTGGGGCATATTTCATGGTTGATATGGCACATATAGCCGGTCTGGTGGCATCAGGTCTGCATCCCAATCCGGTCCCATACGCAGATTTCGTCACTTCCACCACCCATAAGACCTTGAGGGGACCCAGGGGCGGACTGATTCTGTGCAAGGCAGAGCATGCCAAAATGATTGACTCCGCCATTTTCCCCGGAACCCAGGGCGGACCGCTGATGCATGTCATTGCCGCAAAGGCTGTCAGCTTCATGGAGGTAATGAGCGAGGACTTCAACAAATATCAGCGACAAATACTGAAAAATGCCCAGGCGCTTTCAGGTGCATTGACGGAAAAGGGCTTCAACCTTGTTTCGGGCGGAACAGACAATCATTTGATGCTGGTTGATCTCAGCAACTTCGGCGTAACGGGCAAACAGGCCCAGTATCTGCTGGATGAAGTAGGCATCACCGTTAATAAGAATGCCGTTCCTTTTGACAAACAAAGCCCCTTTATCACAAGCGGGATACGGGTGGGCACACCGGCAGTCACAAGCAGAGGACTGCTGGAGGATGACATGGTCGAAATCGCAGATCTGATCAAGCTGACCATAACTGATTTTGACAACACTGCGAACGAAGTGCGCCGGCGTGTAGCAAGTCTTTGTTCCAGATACCCGCTGTATTGAGCACAGGGCAATATTCCTTCAACCATGAAAATAAATGTAATCCAATAAGGCCGGTGCATACCGGCCTTTGTTCCGGTGAAATCACTTCTTGTTGTCCTGCTGTATATAGACAGGTATTGATAAACCGTATTATAATGAAGTATCAGGCAGTACAGTATTCTGTCTGCCTGCTATGAAACATTGGAGGCTTCTGATGACTAAGATCAGATGGATTGGTACGGTATTAATTCTTGCAATATTTTGCATGTTTACATACCCTGCGGGGGTGGTGTACGCTGCAGCAAGCAGCGGTGCAAAAGCGGAAATCAGCCAGACGGATACGGATGAAACCGTTGAAGAAATTATAAAAAAGCTCAGTGTCTCTGTGGTGGGCATCATCGGCAAATTGAAGCGAAGCAGCGAGAACTACAGCGAATACGGAGACAATCTGGTATTCGGAAGCGGCGTGATTTATAAATCAAACGGCTATATTGTGACAAACGCCCATGTTGTATCGGACATGGAAACCATCGTGGTGGTCCTGTCCGACGGGAAGGCCTACAAGGCGCGTCTGAAGGCGCTGGATGAACAGTCCGACCTGGCCTCGATCAAAATCGACAAGGGTATGCTGACACCTGCTGTTTTCGGTGATATTGAACAGGTCCGTGTCGGAAAATCAGTGATTGCCATTGGTACGCCTTTGTCCTTCTCCCTGCGGAATTCCGCCACAAAGGGGATTGTCAGCGGAATGAACCGCTCCGCTGACGGCGAGTACAGGTTTATCCAGTCGGACGCCGCAATCAACGGAGGCAACAGCGGCGGACCGCTTGTTGACCTCTCTGGACGCGTCATCGGAATCAATACGGTCAAGTATATCGGTTATGGAGTGGAGGGCCTCAGTTTTTCCATTCCCGTAGATACTGTAAAATATGTATTGGACCAGTTTGACAGATACGGAAAGGTGAGAAGGCCTTATCTGGGCGTGGAGTTTGTGGAAGGCGTAGCTGCCAGATATGGTCTGCCGTCCGGTGAAGGCCTGACAATATCCGCCGTCGATGAGCGTTCTCCTGCTGAACGGTATGGTTTGCAGGTAGACGATGTACTTTTGGCTGTAAACGGCGTTGAAATCACAACCACTATTGAGTATAACGAGGAAATGAAAAAATACCTCCCCGGCAGCGAAGTCAAGCTTACAGTTAAAAGAGGGGAAAAGGAGATCGTTTTGAAAGTGACATACGGAGAAAAGATATGAAGAAGCGGCTTCATATGGGGAGTCGGAGGATTGAATGACAAACGGAATGAGAATATATAAAAATATAGCGTTGATACTGGCAATTATCATTCTGACGGCTGGTTCCGGATTCGGAGCAGTATCCTACGGAGCGGCTTCAAATGATAAGGGACGCCTTGAAATCACATTGGTCCGCGACAAGGCCGGGATAACGGCAAATGGTATCGTTGTATCGGCTCCAAAGCCTTTTGCAGCTGAAAATGTACTGTATATCCCGATGAAGGCTGTTCTGGAAACCATGGGTGCGGATGTTGAAACCTCAGCAGATGGGGATATAAGGGTTACTTACAGGGACGTGGCGGCGGAGATCAGAATCGGAAGCAACAGACTTGTTGTGAACCAGGCGAACTTGACGCTGCCTGCACCGCCGGTACTCTCCGGCACTACGGTAATGGTTCCGCTGGATTTTCTAAAGCTTTGCTTTAATGTGAACACCACCTACGACAAAGCAACCGGCAGGGCGGTCATTTTGCTGGAGAGCGACGGTTCGCTTTCGGATCTTTCCTTCCTTACGGGCAGCATCATGAAAGCCAGGGTCGGCAACAGCTACTTCGGCTGGAGCATCGCATTGCCGAAAGGAACGCGGACAACCTTGCTTTCCTTCAATTCAAAGGAAGTTCAGTTTGAGAATGAGCATTACGGAATCGCTATTTCGGTCGCGGTGGAACTGAACAAGGGAAAAACGCTTCAGCAGTACTTTGATCAGCTCGAAGAGGATCCCTACTCCGTATTGGGAGTCGAGCTCATCGACGCATCGGTTTACCCTGACGCCAGTCCGCAGTATATCGAGCTGCTGTATACCAGTTCCTATAATGAAGCAGTATATGAACGGATTTATGCAAAGGATGACAAATTTATTTCTGTCAGTGCTGTTTCCTTCAGTGAGGCCAATCCGGCGGTACTGTTGAAGAATAAGGCGGTGAAGGCCGCATATGACTCCTTCAGCCTTTCATACAAGGGGAATTCCGCAGATACGGCGGAGCTTTCCAAAGTGAATTTCGGACTTGCTCCGTACTACAACTATATTTCGTCGGAAACCACGGGGAAAAAATATCTGACATGGGAAATGAGCGTGCTGCCGGAATGGGACCTCAGGGATGCTCAAAATCCCGCACCGTTTTTCACCCAGTTTGACGGCAATCCGGGTGAATATGTAAAGGTTGAAGTCCAAAGTGCGGGGGACAATACGGACATCGGTTCAATCGGAAAGAAGATGGCCGGCTTATATGAAAAGAACTTCAACCCGGCCTATTTCAAGATGAACTCTTTCGAAGAAAAACAGACGGCAGGATATGCTTCCTACAGCATGCAGTTCGAGGTGAAATACGGCAGCAGGCGGTATGGCTATGAAGAAAGGCTGATCCTTTCGGATGGCATTGTTTATGACATCACGTTCAAAACACCGGTTGAGGTATTCGCTAAAAAGAGAGACGCCTTTGATAAAATGCTGGAAACCTTCAAGCCGGCTGCAAAAGATCGCGACAAGATCCAGACGGAATTGCAGAAAACCGCTTTTAATGAAAGCAAAAACCGTATCGGCAAGGATGATAAGGCGGTACAGTACGAGAATAAGGCTTACAAGTGGAAGCTTTCTCTTCCGGGCTACTGGATGAAATCCAGCTCGACGGGGCAAAGCTTTGAAAGCTTTTATGATAAAAGCACAGGCGCAACGGTCATGGTCGAAGCTTCCGCGTTAAAGGGGAGCGATTCGGAAAAGCCGGACCAGGAACGCTTCCTCAGCATGCGCCTGTCGGACAGGATGTCGGAAGAACCGGTCAAAACCTATACGGAGCAGGTGAAGGGCAGAAATGTCAAAGCTTATCAATACAGAATCGATGACGAGGAAAATGATAACTTTGCCGACGTAACCTTCTACGTGTTCGATGAAGGCGGATATCGCTACTGCTTTACGAAGACGATACCGGACCTGACCTCCAGTGAATTCAACATAAACAGCTTGAATACCATATGGCAGTCGTTTGAAATTGTAAAGTAATGTTGTACGGATTTCACAGAGATTAAATTCATTGAGACTACATGCTCGGGAAAGGGATGGCTGAAGAAGGAATGAAGCCTGACAGGAAGGAGCCGCTGGCTTACAGGATGAGCCCGCGCTCGATTGAAGAGTTTGTCGGACAGGAGCACATAACGGGGAATGGCAAAATGCTGTACAGAATGATCAAGGCGGACAGGATATCGTCCATTATTCTGTACGGACCGCCGGGCACCGGGAAGACCTCCCTTGCCAGGATCATTGCGGCAACGACAAAATCCAGCTTTGAAAAGCTGAACGCGGTTACTGCCGGTGTTGCGGACATCAAAAGGATTGTGGCCGATACGCAGAACCTGATGCTGAATCCCAGCGGAAGAACCGTATTGTTTATTGATGAAATCCATCGCTTCAATAAATCGCAGCAGGATGCATTGCTGCCCTTTGTAGAAAACGGAACGATCGTGCTGATCGGAGCAACGACGGAAAACCCGTATTTCGAGGTAAATAAAGCCTTGATTTCACGTTCGTCGGTTTTCATGCTCAAGCCCTTGACCGCGGAGCACATTGAAACCATTGTCAGAACGGCACTGAAGGACAGGGAGCGCGGATTGGGCGAATATGAGATTTCTGTGGAAGACAACGCCATAGCATATCTTGCCGAGGTATCCAACGGTGACGCGCGGATTGCACTGAACGCCATCGAACTGGCGGCAGTGACCTCTGAGCTGGACAGGGACGGCATGATCCATATCACGGTTCAGACCATTGAAGAATGTGTGCAGCGCAAGGCCATCACCTTTGACAAGTCCGGCGAAGCCCATTACGACAATATCAGTGCCTTTATCAAATCCATGCGGGGCAGCAATCCGGATGCGACCGTCTTTTATCTGGCAAGAGCCCTGTATGCCGGAGAGGATCCGGAATTCCTTGCAAGACGTATCATCATTTGCGCGTCGGAGGATGTGGGCATGGCGAATCCTACTGCGCTTCAGGTAGCCGTTGCTGCAGCGGAGGGCATCCATATGATCGGAATGCCGGAAGGCCGACTGCTGCTGGCACATGCAGCCGTCATGGTGGCTACCAGCCCCAAGTCCAATTCTTGTTACAAAGCACTTGGAAAAGCTTTAAACGATGTTGAAACGAAGCGTACCGGCGAAGTGCCGTTGCACCTGAGAAATGCGCCGGTAAAAGGGATGGGGGACCAGGGCTACGGCAAGGGCTACAAGTACGCACACGATTACCCTGGAAATATTGTACAGCAGGAATACTTCCCGGAGGAAATGAAGGGGACACTATATTATGAACCTACGGTAAACGGCTATGAAGCCAGAATCAAGGAGTGGCTCGAGAGATTCCGCAGCGGCGGGCAGGAGGATTAGAATGAGAAGAAGAATTTTTGCATGGGTTTTACTGGCTGGCTTTGTATTGTTGTTTTTGAATCTGATCGTATTCAAATTCTACTGGGAGCTGTCGATGGTTGTCTACATCGTCATTGTTTTTGCATTTATGCTGACGAACGGGAAGCTGGTCCGCATGGACGAAAAGGATGACACGCACGGCAATCCCGGTGAGGACGAGGACACCGGCCGCCCGGACAATTCGGATGAAAACGGGAAGGCAAAATAGGGAGGACATTTGACATGCATTTCAAATATGGTTACGGCAAGGAATACAGGGAATTTGATATTGATGATAAAAAAATTGTTGCTGAATTAGGCCAAAACAGCATTGAAACGGCACTGACCGGAGCGGATGAGGTAAAGAGGGCGCTACAGAACCCGATCGGGACGGGAAGGCTTTCCACGCTGGTAAAACCCGGTGAAAAAATCGCCATCGTCACCAGCGATGTTACGCGCCCCATGCCCAGCAAGCTGGTGCTTCCCCCGCTGGTTGAGGAGCTGCTTGAGGCGGGGGTGGCTTATGAAGATATTACCGTGGTCTTTGCACTGGGCAGCCACAGAAAACATACTGAAGCGGAAATGAAAAGCCTTGCAGGTGATGAAATCTATAGCAAAATCAAGTGTGTGGACAGTGATGTTAAGCAATGCAGAAGCCTGGGAATCACAACTAGGGGGACACCGGTGGAAATCTTTGATGTGGTTGCCGATGCCGACCGGAGAATCTGCCTGGGGAATATTGAATACCACTACTTCGCAGGCTACAGCGGCGGCGCCAAGGCGATCATGCCGGGTGTTTCCACCAGAGCGGCCATACAGGCCAATCACAGCGCGATGGTTCAGGACTCGGCAAGAGCGGGAGCGTTGGACGATAACCCTGTCAGACAGGATATAGAAGAAGTGGTGAAATTCACACCAATCGATTTTATTCTAAATGTCGTACTGGATGAAAACAAGAAGATCATCAGAGCCGTAGCCGGTCATCACATAGAAGCCCACAGGGAGGGCTGCCGTTTTCTGGACGGTCTTTACAAGGTCCGGATACCGCACAAAGCCGACATTGTCATAACTACGCCGGGAGGCTATCCCAAGGACATCAACCTGTACCAGGCGCAAAAAGCGCTGGACAATGCCAAGCACGCCGTAAGGGACGGCGGCATCATTATTCTTCTGGCAGCCTGCACGGAAGGCTATGGTGAAGAGGTTTTTGAAAAATGGATTCAGGTCTCGACTTCGCCGGATGACCTGGTGAGCAGGATCCGGAGCAATTTTGAGCTGGGTGGCCATAAAGCGGCGGCCATTGCGTTGGTGGAAAAGAAAGCGAAAATTTTCATCGTATCGGACATGTCGGCTGAAATGTCATCCAAACTGTATATGGAGCCCTGCGGCAGCATGGATGAAGCACTGGAGAAGGCGTTTGCCGAGCTTGGGCAGGACGCCGGCGTGCTGCTCATGCCGCATGGAGGATCAACGCTGCCCGTTGTCAGCTGAGAATTAAGCTGCACGATCAAATTTTCTTACTGTTTCTGGCATATTCCTGTTGACAAGTGAAAAAACTAGTGCTAATCTTATATTGAATAACCGAGTAATTTACTAGGAAATAATTCGTAGCAAAATAGTTGGGATATAGCCTTAATATGGAGGCGGTGGAATGAAGTTTTCGACAAAGGGCAGATATGGCCTGCAAGCAATGCTGGATCTGGCGGTTCACAACCATGAAGGCCAGGTGGTTTTGAAAAGCATTGCGGAAAGGCAGGGATTGTCCGAGAACTATCTGGAGCAGCTGTTTGCCGTATTGAAAAGGGCAAAGCTGGTAAAGAGCATACGTGGTTCACAGGGCGGTTATACCCTTGCGGAGAGTCCGGACAAAATTACTGTAGGAGACATATTGAGAACGCTGGAAGGTCCGCTGGTTTCCAACGGCTGCGTGGTAAAAAACGGTGAGAGCTGCAGCAGTAATTACAACTGCTGTGTTACGAGGAACGTTTGGGTAAAGATCCAGGAAGGCATCGACCAGGTAACGGACAACATCACTTTGCAGCAACTGGTTGAGGACTTCAACAACGGCAGGGGACACGAGGACAATATGTTTTATATTTAAAGGCCCGGATGTTTAAAAATCAATGAAAAGGGAAATGAATATCGTCGCAAATAAAAGATAAATAAGCTGGTTAAACCTAAATCAAAGGAGTTGCAAGCAATGAGTGACAGAATGATATATCTGGATCATGCCGCTACCACACCGGCCAGGACGGAAGTTATTGAGGAGATGCTGCCATATTTTAATCAGCGTTACGGTAATCCATCCTCCATCTATTCACTGGGAAGAGACAGCAAAAAAGCAATCGAAGAGGCCAGGGAGAAGGTGGCCAAGGCCATTGGTGCCCAACCCAGGGAGATTTTCTTTACAGGTTCGGGTACGGAAGCGGACAACTGGGCCATTAAAGGTGCTGCCTATGCCAACAGGCAAAAAGGGAAGCACATCATCACTACAGCCATTGAGCATCATGCGGTGCTCCACACCTGCCAATACCTCGAAAGCGATGGTTTTGAAGTAACCTACCTGCCGGTGGATGCCGACGGGCTGGTGACAGCCGAACAGGTCCGGCAAGCAATCAGGCCGGATACCATACTGGTCACAATCATGTTTGCCAACAACGAGATCGGCACCATCCAGCCTATTGCGGAAATCGGAAAGGTTACAAGGGAAAAGGGCATATGCTTCCATACGGATGCGGTGCAGGCAATGGGCAATGTTGCCATTGATGTAAATGCGATGAATATAGACATGCTCTCCATGTCTTCTCATAAATTCTACGGCCCGAAGGGAATTGGTGCGCTTTATATCAAAAAGGGCGTTAAAATCACTTCCTTCCTGCACGGCGGCGCGCAGGAGAGGGGAAGAAGGGCAAGCACTGAAAATGTGGCCGCCATTGTCGGCCTGGCAAAGGCATTGGAGATTGCGACTCAGAATCTTGACGACCACAATAAGAAGCTGCTTGCTTTAAGAGAAAGGACCATCAACGAGATACAGAAGCAAATCCCATTTGTCAAGCTGAATGGGCACCGGGACAAAAGGCTTCCCGGAAATGTGAATTTTTCCTTTGAGTTTATTGAAGGGGAATCACTGCTTCTCATGCTTGATATGAAGGGAATTGCCGCATCCAGCGGTTCCGCCTGCACCTCGGGTTCTCTGGACCCCTCCCATGTACTGTTGGCAATCGGGCTTCCCCATGAAATTGCCCACGGCTCTCTGAGGCTTTCCTTCGGCGAGGAGAATTCGGATGATGATGTGGACTATCTGCTGGAGGTGCTGCCGCCCATCGTACAGAGGCTGCGGGAGATGTCCCCGTTATATGAAGCGCACGCAAACAGTGTAAAATAATTTATCAGGCATAAAATGCCTTGGAAAGAGGGAACGTTATGTATAGTGAAAAGGTGCTGGACCATTTTTCAAATCCCAGAAATGTCGGTGAGATCACAGATGCCGACGGTGTAGGCCAGGTTGGCAATCCCAAATGCGGAGATATTATGAAAATGTATCTTAAAATAGAGGACAATATCATTGTCGACGCGAAATTCAAAACCTTTGGCTGCGGTGCCGCAGTGGCTACCAGCAGCATGGCGACGGAGCTTGTCAGGGGCAAGACTGTGGAGGAGGCGCTGCAGATTACCAATAAGGCTGTTGCCGAAGCGCTGGACGGACTGCCTCCTGTAAAGATGCACTGCTCCAACCTTGCGGAAGAAGCAATCCGTGCCGCAATAGAAGATTACCAGAGAAAAAACGGACTGCTGGAGGATAACGACGATTGCACTGCATGTAGCAGAAGGTGTGATGATCTGCATCACCATATCAATGATGAGGAATAGGTGAAATATGTCGAAGGGCAGTGTAATGCTTGGTATGAGCGGCGGTGTGGACAGTTCTGCAGCTGCCGCTGTTTTGTTGGAGCAGGGTTATGAGGTTGTGGGTGTAACGATGCAGATCTGGCCGGATATGCCAGACGACCGGCAGCGGGTCGAAGGCGGCTGCTGTTCGCTGTCGGCGGTGGACGACGCACGCAGAGTGGCGGATCGGCTCGGCATACGTTACTATGTGTTGAATTTCAAGGATGTATTTAAACAAACAGTCATCGACTACTTCAACAGAGAATACCTGAAAGGCAGGACACCCAACCCCTGTATTGCCTGCAACCGTTTTGTCAAGTTTGAAGCGATGCTGCAGAAAGCCATGTCCATGGGAATAGACTATGTGGCTACGGGGCATTACGCCCGAATAGCATATGATGAAGCAAGCGGCAGGTATCTGCTTAAAAAGTCGGTTACAGCAGCCAAGGACCAGACGTACGCACTTTATACCATGACACAGGAGCAGCTTTCCAGAACCCTTTTCCCCATCGGTGACTTTACCAAGGAACGGGTGAGGGAAATGGCGCGTGAAATAGGACTATCCGTGGCAAACAAGCCGGACAGCCAGGAAATATGCTTTGTGGAAGACAATGACTATGGAAGGTATATTCGTGAAAATACCGATGCGCAAGTCAAGCCCGGATATTTTGTGGATCGTGACGGGAAAAGATTGGGCATGCACAAGGGGATCATCCATTATACCATAGGTCAGAGAAAAGGCCTGGGAATATCCTTCGGGAAGCCGATGTTCGTCGTGGCCATCAGGCCGGAAGACAACACAGTGGTCCTGGGCGACGACACGGAGGTGTTTTCGCCTGGGCTGACGGCTTCAGATATGAATTTCATTTCCATTGCAGAATTGAAGGATGAAATGAGGGTAACTGCAAAGATCAGGTATTCCGCCAGAGAAGCCGCCGCAATCATCAGGCCGTTGCCGGAAGGCCGCGTCAGCGTGCAGTTTGATGAACCGCAGCGGGCGGTGACACCCGGACAATCCGTGGTGTTTTATAACGGCGATGCAATCGTCGGAGGCGGTATCATTGACTGAACGCATGCTGTCAGACGTCTTTACAGGCATGCGTCATATCTATACCGGCATGTAAAATTCGGTTTGAAGCATGATAAGAGGGTATTTCAGAGCCTGTCCCAGACAGGCTTTCTGTTTTCAAAGTGTACGGTATGTGTAAAACCGGCATTGCGCAGCATTTGCGCATAATAATCGAAACGAAGCCCGATATGCTCCTTCCGGTGCGCATCGGAGCCAAGGCAGACCAGTTCTCCGCCAAGCTCACGGTAACGCTTGAGCACATCAAAATCATACTCGACCGAAGCAGACGGATCACGGTAGGTTCCGGTATTGACCTCAAAACCGCGTCCCTGCCGGATCAATTCCTTCAATATGGAATCCAGCACACCGGAGTGGTCGGCATATCTTAACGACCTGTCGTCATACTGGGCGTACCGTATAATATACTCAAAATGTCCAACCATGTCAAAGTCATCAAATCCGGTGACCATGGCATAAATTTCTTCCAGATAGCGGCCGTAGGCTTCCTGTTTGGTTTTGTTGCTGTAATATTCGCGAAGGTATGGATCAACGCCGTCAATAATATGTACGGAAGCAAGGACGTAATCAAAAGGAAAGCTTCCGACAATATTCCGCGTTTCTTGAATCACATGGGGCTGAATACCGGCCTCGATTGCCCGCAGCACTTTCAGCCTGCCTTCATAAAGGCCTTTTAATGCTGTTATCTCACTGAAATATTGTTCGTAATCAATCAGAAACGTTTCATCCGTACCAGGATACTCAATATCGAGATGATCGGTGAATGCAATTCCGTCCAGGCCTTGCCTGAGCGCGGTCTCACAGGCTTCAGCACCGTCCATTGTACTATCCGTGGAAAATCTGCTATGCATATGACAGTCAAACATGGGAAACCTCCTTTAACAGCTTATTATTGTAACATTGCACGAGGAAAAAAGCAACCGCACGAGGTTTTCTGTGTTAATCTGGAAAAATCCAGTTTATAGAGCATTTATTTAGGTATATAATAATAGATATCACAGATTAACAGGAGGATTGACAGATGGAGGATATAAAGACCGAAGGCCAGAACCTTCAGGAACAGCTGTTCTTCAAGCAGCAGAACGTTTGGGAAAAGGCAGCTGAAGAGGATATACGGAAAGGATTCGATTTCTGCGAAGAATATAAAAGCTTTCTGAACATTTCAAAAACAGAGCGTGAATTTGCTGCAAACGCAGAAAAGCTGGCTGCCGCAGCCGGCTTCGTATCGGTTCAGGAGCTGAAGAAGAGGAATGTGAAGCTCACTCCCGGTTCGAAGGTATATTTCATCAACCGAAAAAAATCAGCGGTATTTGCTATTGTGGGCAAACAGCCCATTGAAAATGGAGTCAATATTATCGGTTCACATATCGATGCGCCCAGAATTGATCTGAAACAAAACCCTGTCTACGAGGATACGGACCTGGTTTTCTTTGAAACCCATTATTACGGAGGATTGAAGAAGTACCAATGGCTCACGGTGCCTCTCGCCATTCACGGAGTTGTAGTCAAAGGAGACGGAACCACAGTGGAAGTAGTGGTGGGTGAAGAAGAGGACGATCCGGTATTCACCATTACGGACCTGCTGCCTCATCTTGCACAGGAGCAGATGCAGAAAAAAATGAGCGAGGCGGTTACCGGCGAAGGCTTGAACCTGTTGGTAGGTTCCATGCCGTACAAAGACGATAAGGTGAAAGAAAAGGTCAAACTGAACATATTGAACATACTTCATAAACGGTATGGCATTGTGGAAGAAGATTTCCAATCTGCCGAGCTTGAGATCGTACCAGCGCAGAAAGCAAGGGACGTCGGCTTTGACAAGAGCATGGTCGGCGGATACGGGCAGGATGACAGGGTGTGCGCCTATCCTTCGCTGAAGGCCATACTGGAGCTCGATACGCCTGAACGGACGGCTGTCTGCCTTCTTACAGACAAGGAGGAGATCGGAAGCGTGGGAAATACCGGTGCGCAATCCAATCTGCTGCAGGATTTCCTGGCGAACCTGCTTGCATTGTCTTCGGACAGCTACAGCGATTTAAAGCTCCGCTCCTGCCTGTCAGGTTCAAAAATGCTGTCCGCGGATGTCAATGCAGCCGTTGATCCGAATTATGACAGTGTATATGAAAAGAAAAACGCAACCTATCTCGGACGCGGTATCATGCTGCAGAAATATACCGGCTCAAGGGGTAAGTACGATGCGAGCGATGCCAATGCCGAATTTGTCGGGGATGTCAGAAAGCTTTTCAACGATCACAAGATCATTTGGCAGACGGGAGAACTGGGAAAGGTTGATCAGGGCGGAGGAGGAACCATTGCAATGTATGCCGCCAATCTGGGCATTGATGTAATTGACTGCGGACTGGCTGTCCTGTCCATGCATGCGCCGTTTGAAATTACCAGCAAAATGGATATCTATACCATATATAATGCATACAAGGTTTTCTACAGTTTAAAATAACAAAGGCGTTCGGAAATGCGGCGGATTTGCCGGTACTCGGTCTGAACGGCGGGGAAGAGGGGAGAGGCTCTGCGTCAATGCACGGGCTTCTTTTTTCGTGCTGAGGCCACAGCCTTGTATATGAGGAACAGTATACCCAGCAAAAGAAGTGCCAGAACTGCATACTCAAACTTTTTAAATATGGGGCGGACAATGGTCTCGTAATTGGCTCCGAATTTATAGCCAAGGAAGATCAGTACGGCATTCCAGGGCAGCATTCCCGCCAGGGAATAGAGGATAAATTTTTTCAGATCCATTCTGGCCATCCCGGCCGGCAGTGAAATAAAGGTGCGGATGATGGGGAGCAGCCTTCCGAAAAAAACAGCTGCGGCGCCGTACTTGTTAAAAATGATTTCTGCCTTGTGAAATTTTTCTTCAGAAACAAGTATATATTTTCCGTATTTGATGATAAAGTGACGGCCTCCGTAACAGCCCACAAGATAGGCAATCAGAGAGCCTGTCATGCTGCCGGCGGCTACGGCAATGTTTGCCATAAAGTAACCGATTGTTCCGTCGGATACCATAAAGCCCGCCAGAGGCAGGATCAGCTCGCTGGGAATCGGGATACACATGCTTTCCAGAAGCATTCCACCGCTGATACCCCAGTAGCCCAGCTTCGATATGATTTCCTTGAGCATGAAAAAGATATTTTCAACCAAGTCAAACATATATATTCTCTCCTAAGGATCTTTTTTGTCAGTTCCTTTGATGGAGGATTCGGCATTTGACGGATTTTTCTGCGTATCCTTTACTGCCGGCTTCTTTACCGTACCTGCGCCGTTTTTATAGGAGTCCTTGACTTTAGGGTCTGCTTCTACCAGACTGTCATTGCATATAAAACTCTCCGCCATAATAGCTCTGGCTTTTTCCACATCGCATAGAAAATACCAGTGTGATGCATTGTATTGTTCGCCCGGCATGTCGATGAATGTAAGATTCTACACTTTGAATTTGCTGACATATCCGGTCATTTTTATGACTTCATTTAAAGTAAAATTGGTTTCCAGATTTTCAAATACTACATTGATTATGCTGTTGAGCTTCGGAAGATACTGCAGGTTCAATTT
>JAEZMC010000050.1 GCA_023435805.1 Bacillota bacterium
ATGTACCGCTTGTCGTATCCCGGTTGTATATTTCATCAATCTCATTCGAATACCTGCCGTCACTGTTGTATATGTATAACGGCTCCTGTATCCTCAATTCCGGATTTCCGTTTCTTGTACCTCCGATAAGTACCAGGTTGGGCTCTTTTCCCGGTGAGGGATGGACCAGGCGCAGCTGCTTGGGTGCAATACCGCTGCTTCGCATCCGGAAAATGATATCAGCCAGCCTCTGCGGCCTGTGAACCATGAAAAACCTTCCGCCAGGGCGAAGGAGCCTTGCAGCCGCCGACACTACATCCTCGAGCGTGCAAAGAAGCTCATGCCTGGCAATGGCCACCGCATCCGCCGGGTTTATGAGACCGCCACCCTTTTCCATATAAGGAGGGTTCGATACAACCGCGTCAAAGCTCGATGCGCCGAACAGCTTTACCGCTTCCTTGATATCGCCGCATACGATTTCGACTTTCGTCTCCAGCCCATTCAATTGTACACTTCTGGACGCCATCTCAGCCATTTCCGGTTGAATTTCAAGGCCGATTACCTTGCGAGGCTCCTTTTTCGCCGCCAGCAGCACAGCAATAATACCTGTGCCTGTACCCAGATCAATAACGGTGCTGTTTACGGCAATCTGCGCAAAATGCGCAAGCAGCACAGCATCCACGCCGAAGCGAAACCCGTCTTTTTTTTGCAGCAGCTTCAGCCCTTTATATTGAAGATCGTCAAGCCTTTCGTTTTCACCTATTGAGATATTCAATCCGTACATCCTTCCATAGATGTTCCAATCTTCTCCGGGCCCTTTCACTTCACAAAACAGGCAGCGGCCGGATTTGCTCCGCAAAAGGCCTTTAATGAAAACAAGGAGTCCTGCCTCAGCATAAATGCCGCTGCCTGACCCCTTACATACAGCCCGGAAAGGATGAAATAATAAAACCGATGGTATGGATTACTTCATCATCACCAAAGATTACTCCGGCTTCGGAGCATCAACCGGGCACACATTTGCACATGCACCACAATCTATACATGCATCTGCATCGATAACATACTTGCTGTCTCCTGCCGAAATACAGGATACGGGACATTCCGGCTCACATGCACCACAACTTATGCAATCATCATTAATAAAATATGCCACTCAGGATACACCTCCTTAAAGCTATTATATATTATATTACTCAAACAAGCCTTTATTATTTTATCACTTATTTTACATAAAGCAAACTATTTTTAACAAACTGTTCCGATCCGGTGCGGTGTTCAGTCCTCAAGAGCTTTTAACGCCTCAATCTCGGAATCTCCGTCCTCCCGAACGGATACATCCTTGATCACTCTGATATCGCTGACCTTGTATGCCTGCAAATCCGTTTCATTGCCTTTGTCGAGCTTCACCTTGACCGTTTCCTTGATCAGGAAGGTCTCTATGACTACGCCCTGTCCATCCGGTGTTTCAACAATAGCCCCTACCTTCGGCGCCTTTTTGATGATCTGTTCGTATGCTTCCTGCTCATATTTGAGGCAGCACATCAACCTGCCGCACGTACCGGATATTTTCGTGGGATTCAGCGACAGCCCCTGTTCCTTCGCCATTTTTATTGATACCGGCTGGAACTCGCCAAGATAGGAGCTGCAGCAAAGTACCCGGCCGCAAACACCGATTCCGCCCATCATTTTGGACTCGTCCCTTACACCGATCTGCCGTAATTCGATACGTGTCTTGAAAACAGCCGCCAGATCCTTGACCAGTTCACGGAAATCAACCCTGCCATCTGCCGTGAAGTAGAACAAAACTTTATTGTTGTCGAAGGTGTACTCCACATCAATAAGCTTCATGTCCAGATGGTGATCCCGTATTTTCTGAAGACATGTGGCAAACGCTTCCTTTTCCTTTTTGTTATTGTCGGAAGCATGCTTTATATCCTCCTCCGTTGCCAATCTCATCACCTTTTTCAGGGGAGCCACGATCTCATCGTCAGCCACTTCGCGGACCGGTATGACGGCTTCGCCGAATTCTATTCCCCTTGCGGTTTCAACAATCACATTGGCACCGGCATCTATATTGAACTGATCAGGGTCAAAGTAATAGATCTTTCCGGCCTTCTTGAACCTTACTCCAACCACCTTTACCATTTATAAATCCTCCCGCAGCCTGCCAAGCATATGATCTATAACAAGCTGATAATTTGCATTCTGCTTTAACGCCCGCCGCGCAGCCCCTATGGCAGCTATATTGTCCACAAGCCTGCGGCTGTGGTACACCCGGGCATCATTAAATATCATATCCTTTTTGTCTGAATTAATCAACATTTTTTCACTTCCAGTCTCACATACCACCAGCAGATCCCTGTAATAAAGCAGCATAGTGTCAAGTATCAAATCTGCGCTGTCTTTGTTTTCATCCATAAAAGCCGTGAACTCCAGAATGTCGTCTGCTTTACCCTTCGCCACGCCTGCCAGCAGTTCTAAAGCTCTGTCCCTCAGCAGTGAAAATTCACCTGAGCCGGCCAGCTCCAGCGCCATGCCGATATTTCCGTCCGCATAGCCTGCAGCAAGCTCGACCAGACTTGATTCTCTCCCATGCTTTTGTGCAACAGCCTGTACCACCTGATCATAGGTGTATTTTCTGAAGGTTACCCGCTGTGCTCTGGAGCGTATAGTTTCAAGCAGCATTTCATAGTTTGCGGCCAGTAAAATAACAACCACATAGGTGGGCGGCTCCTCAAAGGTCTTCAGCAGGCAATTCTGGGCCTGATCCGTCATTTTCCCCGCATCCTCGATAATATAGACCTTCCTCCTGGAATACATGGGCTTAACAGCCACATCCCCCTGTATTTCCCTGATCCGGTCCACTCCTATGCTCGCTTCTTCCGTGTTGATCGCGTGAAAGTCCGGGTTGGACCCGTTATCGTACAGCAGACATGCGGTACATTTACCACAGGCAGCTCCCTCCCGCGGGTGTTCACATAGCAAAAGGCCGGCGAATATGCGGGCAATGGTCTTCTTCCCAATTCCAGCCGGCCCTGTGAATATATAAGCGTGACCGATCCTGCCTTCCGCCAGCGAACGTTTTAAACGCTCGATTACTTCCCTCTGGCCGATAATTTGATTAAAATCCATCATTACAGCCCCTGTCCAGGCCGATTGGCAGTGTAAATCCGCCGAACCGGCAATTAGGAATCAAAAAGCAGCGAAACCGATTTTGAGCCGCTTTCTTACATAAACAAGTCCAATATCAGCCCCCTGATATCGTCCAGACGTTGAAGAAGGCTGATATTGTCCTTTTCTCCGTTCATAACTTCCTGCGTCAGCATATCGAGTTCCGCATTGATATTTTTTATAATTGCATAAACCTTATGCCTGCCTCTTCTGTCGAGCAGGCTCTTTTTGGAAAACTTTTTGGAGTTCCCCAGCGCCACGTCCAGGAATTCAGCAATCATTTTCCTGTACGTTCGCAATTCACGTACGTCAATCCGTTTGGCCAGCTTTTCTCCCTGTCGGACAATATCCCCGACAAGCTTCTCCAGATGCTGCTCGTAATTCGCGTCCTCAGCCTTTGTAAGACGGCTGCTGAAATCCGAACCTGTACCCGCTCTAATTTTCAGATCTTCTTTGAAAGGCAGGCCGGACATGCCTGCAGGATTACCCGCCGATTCCCGAACTTTCAAGCGCTACCTCCCGGTTTTTCACCATCTTTACTCTATGCCTTTTCAAAACGTTCAACATCCAGAACAAATATGGTAGCCCCTCCGACCACCACTTCCACCGGGTAGGGTATAAACATCCCACCCATGCCATTTGGCGTCATGGAAGAATTTATAACCTGTTTTCTGCTTTTGGATTTCCTTTTAATGATATCAATCACCATGTCCAGGCTGGTTTCTTCCACACCAACCAGCAGGGTCGTGTTTCCGGCCTTCAGAAAACCGCCTGTCGAGCAGAGCTTGGTTACGCTGAAGCCACCTTTGTTCAATTCTTCCATGACCTTGGAGCCATCTTCGTCATGGACAATCGCAAATACCAGTTTCATAAGCTTAACCCCCTTCAGTTTCTTTTCTGTTAAACGAACTTTATAAAACCCAGTGCCCTGTCCAAATGCCTTCTGACATCCAACCAGACTTCATCGGCCGATTTAGAGGCGTCTATGGTCTTTATCCTGTCCGGATACCGTTCTGCCAACGCCTTGTAT
>JAEZMC010000070.1 GCA_023435805.1 Bacillota bacterium
GTACGGATGATTGCACCCAGTTCACGAACCGTCGTACTTCCCGGCACTTCCAGTTCTATTTCAAAAGGTTCAATTTTTTGCGGCATTTGTGACTCGGACATCCATACTTTCAATTCGCCATAAGAAACGGTAGCCCGGATTCCTCCGGGGAGCTGTACCTGCGTTCCCGTTCTTCCCCCGGAGATCAGGCCGGAGAGTGCATTGTAGTGTACACTGCCGATATTGCTGCCGCCGCCCGGAACTTCGCTGACCGCCAGCTTCAATACCCTGCCCAGTATGGACGGGTGCAGCTGCCTCAGTCCTTCAAGGTCCAGCCCCACCCCTTTACCGTTCTTATATTTTAGACAATTTTCATAGGCTTCCTTCGCACAATGAATGATATAGCCGTTATCCTCCGCAGCATGGCCGGAAAGCCTGCACAGGCTCTCTTCAATGTCCGCGCCGAAGTGTTCATTTATATACGGGAAAAGCTCCAGCCTTACCCGGTTTCTTGTGAAATCCGTCATCAGATTGGTGCTGTCCGTCCGTGGAAACAATCCCGCCTCTTCACAGTATTGCTCAATATCCTTTCTGTGCAGGTCGAGCAAAGGACGGATGACCGCTCCGCGTTTGTACTCCATACCAACGAGACCTGCTATCCCGGTTCCCCGGATAATATGCATCATGACTGTCTCCGCCTGGTCGTTCCGGTTGTGCGCAACAGCAATTACCGCCGCGCCGACGCTTTGCGCATATCGCTCAAACTCCCTGTACCTAGCCTCTCGCCCTGCTTCCTCAATGGACATCCCCAGTGTTTTCGCCAGCCGGTCAACCTGGATTCGAACGACCGATACCGGTATACCCAGCCTGCCGCACAATTCTTGCGTATATGCTTCATCCGCTGACGCTTCTTCAGCCCGGAGCATATGATTGACATGCATGGCATATAGCCGGATACCCAGAGCGGACGATAGTGTATGGAGAACATGGAGAAGGCATACGGAGTCCGGGCCGCCGGACACACCGACAACCACCCCGTCTCCAGATTCGACGAGGTGGTTGGCCTGAATGGTATTGAGCACCTTTTGCTGTATTTTTTTATTAATACTGCCTGTTATTTTCATCCCTCTTTAAATTTGCAAACTTCGTATATTCACCAAACCACCTGAGCTCGATCGTGCCGGTGGAACCGCTTCTGTGCTTTGCGATGATCACTTCGGCCACATTTTTCTTTTCCGTTTCCGGGTTGTAGTAATCATCCCTGTAAAGAAACATAACAATGTCGGCATCCTGCTCGATGGCCCCGGACTCTCTCAGGTCACTAAGCATAGGCCTGTGGTCCGTTCTGGATTCGGGGCCGCGGCTGAGCTGCGACATGGTTACGACAGGTATGTTAAGCTCCTTTGCCAGTATCTTCAGCGAACGGGAGATTTCCGAAACCTCCTGCTGCCGGTTCTCCGTTTTTCCCCTTCCCTGCATCAGCTGCAGGTAATCTATGACAACAAGACCAAGGTTTTTTTCAAGCTTAAGCCTTCTGCACTTCGCTCTGATGTCCATGACGGATATGCCCGGTGTGTCATCGATATAAATCGGTGCCTCGGAAAGCGGTGCCAGCGCCTGTGCAATCTTGTTCCAGTCTTCGTCCTCCAGCTTGCCGGTCCTCATTTTGTGACTGTCTACCATAACCTCGCTGCAAAGCATCCTGTTCACAATCTGGTCCTTTGACATTTCCAGATTGAAAATGGCAACGGGTACGTGCCTTTGCACGGCAGCATACTGGGCAATGTTCAGGGCCATTGCGGTCTTGCCCATACCGGGACGTGCCGCAATCAAAATCAGGTCGGAATTCTGCAGTCCAGCCGTTTTATAATCCAGGTCCGTAAATCCGGTCGGTATGCCGGTGATATGGCCCTTGCTGTTGTACAGCTCCTCAAGCCGGTTAAAGGTTTCCAGGAGAACATCCTTTATATGTGTAAAGCCCTGGGTATTCCTCTTCTGCAAAATGTCAAAGATGCTTTTTTCCGCCCGGTCCAGCACAAAAGCGGCTTCCTCGGAGGCGTCGTAGCTCATGCCCGATATGTCGGCTGCCGCTTTTATAAGCTTCCTTAGCAGAGATTTTTCCTCCACGATTTTAGCGTAATGCCTGGCATTTGCCGTAGTGGGCACTGCTGTAGAAATACCGGCAAGGTAATCAAGTCCGCCAATCTGGTCCAGCGTTCCCCTGAGCTTCAACTGCTCGGAAACAGTAATAATATCAACAGGTCCCGCCTTTTCTGTCAGATCCAATATAGCTTCACATATTTCCTTATGGTCATCCCTGTAAAAATCCTCACTCCTGATAAGTTCCGTGACAGTAGGTATGATATCCATATCCAGCAGCATACAACCAAGCACTGCCTGTTCCGCTTCAAGATTGTGAGGAGGTATTCTCCCAATGGCGCTTATATCCACGATGAAAGCTCCTTCCGGCGGAATTACTCCTGTACTGTTTTAACCGTCAGCTTTGCACTGACCTCCGGATAGAGCTTGACCTCCACCTCAGTCGTACCAAGTGCTTTTATCGGATCCGGAAGTACGATTTTTTTCTTGTCAATATCCAGGCTGAAATCGCTCTTAAGCTTGTCAGATATATCCTTGCTGGTTATGGAGCCGAAAAGCTTGCCATTCTCACCTGATTTGGATTTGATTACAACCACCGTTTCCTTAAGCTTTGCCGCCAACTCTTTTGCCTGTGCCAGTTCACGGTTTTTTTTGGTTTTTTCAGCTTCCTTTTTAGTATTCATAACATTTATATTGCTTGCACTGGCTTCCGCCGCAAGTCCTCTGGGGAAAAGAAAATTTCTGGCATAGCCGTCGCTTACGTTGACCATGTCTTCCTTCTTGCCCAGTCCTTTAACATCCTGTTTTAATATAACTTTCATTGCAGACCTCCTCAAATAGGCTTGTTCATTTCTTTCACATATTCCATTATAGCACATTTCAGCTTTTCTTTGGCATCTTCAAGCGGCATACCCGCCAGCTGCGCTCCTGCAACGGTTAAATGGCCTCCGCCGCCCAGTTTTTCCAGGATCATCTGCACGTTGATTTCCCCAAGGGACCGTCCGCTGATCCATACCTCGCTGCCGACATTGCACAACACAAAAGCTGCTATAATTCCGGATAGATTCAGCAGCTCATCCGCCGCCTTGGCCGCGATCAGCTGTGCGTTCTTTGTGCCGGGCGGGCAGGACGAAATGGCGATCTCACTGCTGATCATTTCAGCGCTTTTCACAACGTTCGATATGTTGGAATAGGTTACGAGGTCGTTCTGGAAAAGCTGCTTGACAGCGACCGTATCCACTCCCTGCCTCCTAAGATAGGACGCAGCCTCAAATGTCCTGACACCGGTCTTGAAGGTAAAGTTCTTCGTGTCGACGACGATTCCGGCATATAGAGCTTCAGCTTCGACCGGCTTCAGCTTCAGCTTGTCGTCAATGTACTGCAGTATTTCGGTGACCAGCTCGGAGGTGGAGGATGCATAGGTTTCCTGATAGGTTAGTACCGTATCCTGAATATAATCCGCACCTCTCCGGTGATGATCGATCACCACCACCTGCCCGGCATTTCCGATCAGTTCGGGTATTTCTGTAAATCCCGGCCGGTGGGTATCGACAATGATCAGCAGCGTTTTCCCGGTGACGATGTCCAGTGCTTCATTTCTGGTGATAAATATGTTTTCGTGATCGGTGCTTTTTCTTATTTTATCTACCAGGCTCTCGATGGTTGGGTTTACTTTGTTCAGTACGATCCGGGCATTTTTACCCCTGCTCCTGACCACCCTGTAAAGACCCAGGGAGGAACCCAGGGAATCGATATCCGCATTTTCATGCCCCATGATAAAAACGTCGGGCGCCTGGTCGATCAATTCCCGCAGAGCGCAGGCTATAACCCGTGCCTTTACCTTTGTTCTCTTTTCAAGCTCTCTGGTTTTTCCTCCGAAAAAGCTGAAGCTGTCACCGTTCTTTATAACCACCTGATCGCCTCCGCGCCCTAATGCCACATCAATAGCGGCAGCCGCAGAATGGAAATTATCAGCCGGTGTTTTCCCGCTGAGCCCAAAGCCCAGGCTCAGAGTAACCGGTATCTTGTTCCCCACATTGATTTCCTTGACGGTGTCAAGCAGCTCAAACCTTTTATCTTCAAATTCCTTCATATATTTGGATTCACAAAGGAAAAGGTATCTGTCCCTGTCATATTTTTTGATAATTCCATTCGTAAAAGATGTCCACTGTGTTACTTTTTTCTCTATTTCGGCAAGCATCTGCGGCCGGCTGGAATCCTCCATGCTTTGCATCAAATCGTCGTAGTTGTCGATTACAAAGACCCCTGTCATGATTTTTTCATCTGTGTAGGCCTTTTTCAACGCGACAAATTCGGTAATGTCCACAAAATATAAAATCAGTATAAAGCTGACGGCCTCGGTTTTTCTTTCATGCCTGGCAAAATTGCACAGCACGTTGTAGTACATTCCGTTTATTGTAATCTGTTTTGACAGGCTTACAGGGTTGTCCAGCAGATTTCCGGGATTGATCTCATCCACAAAGGATTTGATCGTCATCTCCAGAATATCATCCTTGTCTGAAATTTTACGGAAGGAGGAGTTATACCAGATGATGGAGCCGTCCAGCTCCGTCACCACCAGCGGCATGGGAAAATTCAGCAAGGTGTCCTTTGTGGCCGCGTCGATATTGAAATTGAGATTTTCTATGTAGCTTTTAATCTCAACCTTTCTCTTATAGCTGGAGCTTATATTATAATATGTAAGAAAAACAAGCAAAAGAAAGCATGGTATGGCTATGCGCCAGTCCAATACCGCAATGACTGCCACAAGCAACAATATGATCCATAAATAAAAGCTTGCACGGGGTATAAATAGGCCGAGAAATTTCTTGTTATCCATCTGTTTAAAGGGGTGCCGCCCTTTATTTCTCCTTTCTTCTGAAGCTGCCCAGATGCCTGGACAATTCAGACAGGTCACCATAATATTTCTCTACTTCGTGGTTTTCTACCAGACCCAGCTTCACTTTTCCGTGAATTTTCAGTTCAATGGCATTGTAGCTGATACCCAGCCGTTTTCCCAGCAGATAGCTGATGAGGATGATATTTGACAAAATATCCGATACAGCTTCATGCATTTCCTCACGCACGCCCTTTGCCAGCACTCTGAACAGGTTTGCCAGATCCGTAAGCAGCTCGCTTTTCAACCATTCGATCAGCTTGATGTTTCTGGTAATATCGATTTCCTTTTCCGGTACCGCCATCCTATCCACCCCTAATCCTTAAAAAGGGACGTTTTCAGGCAACGGTCTCCACCAATTGCGTCCATATTTCATCAACGCCCCCTTGCTTATTATACCACACGCAAGAAGGACATTCGTTTCATTTCCCAAGCAAAGTACCCGCTCTCCGCATCGGGCTTATTCTTCAGATATGGGATATGACCCCAGGAACTTGAAGAAGGAGGTCTTCTTTTTCACCATGGTCAGCGCATCCTTTAAGTCGTCATCATCCCGGTGGCCGATCAGGTCGACAAAAAAGATATATCTGCCCAGCCTGTTTTTTGCCGGCCTTGATTCAATACGGCTCATATTGATATCCCAAAGATTAAAAATATCCAATATCCTGTATAGGCTCCCTGGCTTGTCTTCTGTTGAAAAAGCGACGGAGGTTCTGTCTCTCCCGGTCCTTTCGGCATCCGTCCGTCCCACGGCAATGAAACGGGTATGGTTGTTGTCCTGATCCTGTATGTCTTTCTCGGCAATTTCCAGACCGTATACCTCCGCTGCTGTCATGGAACCTATTGCAGCGCAATCTCCTGTTCCCCTGGCCACTTCCTCAGCCGCAGCCGCCGTGCTGTAAACTGCTTTGGTCTCCGCACGCGGCAGCCGCCCGGTCAAAAATCTTCTGCACTGCCCCAGAGGCTGCGGATGGGACAGTACGCACCGGATATCCGCCAGAGCTGTCCCCTTTTTCACCAGAAGATGTTCCCTTACCGGAAGCACCAGCTCTGCTTTGATCAGCAGATCTACTTCCTGTGCGATCATATCCATGGTGACATTTACGGCACCCTCGATGGAATTTTCTATCGGCACCACGGCTTCGTCGACTGTTTTACTCTGAACCGCCAGCAAAAGCTCCGGGATTGAAGGAAAGTCCACAGCGATATGGTCAATTTGTCCGGTATATTTTTTTAGAGCCTCCTGGGAAAAGGTTCCCTTCGGACCGAGATAACCTATTTTAAGCATTCAGTACCTCAACAGTTGGATTGACGCCCCTTGACGCATATATATCATACCACTAAAAGCTGTTTTTTCCAACAGTGAACATTACACCACAATTTATTGAAATTTTTTAATTTTTTTTTGCATATCTGTTTCAGCATGTATTATCGTGGTAGATATATAGTACAACCACCGGGGTTGATAATATAATAATTACCAGGAAGGGAATGAGTCCAAAGGAAATTTAACGAAGGACCAGGAACCGCGGTAAGGAAAGCAAGAGGAATGGCAATTGGACCAAACCAAGTACCATGACTGCTCAAGGAGAGCAGGGTAACGGCCGGATTAATAAGTTAGATATCCGGCCGTTTACTGCGTTTTAAGCGAATAAGCGCTGCAGGACAACCCCATGAATAAAAAAACAAGGACCGGAATATTCCGATCCTTTTTTGTTTGAATGTCCTACTCGGCTGTATACGGCAGCAATGCCACAACCCTGGCCCTTTTGATGGCCATTGTCAGCTGGCGCTGATGCTTTGCGCAGTTGCCGGAAATTCTTCTGGGAAGTATTTTGCCTCTTTCGGAAATATATTTTCTTATTTTGGCAACTTCCTTATAATCTATGTCAGTGACCTTGTCTACACAGAAAGAGCAAACTTTTTTCTTGGCCCTTCTCATTCTCATGCCGCCTTTGCCTTCGCCCTTGTCGTATGAGTCTCTGCCACCGCCTCTATTGTCTCTTTTTCCACCTGGCATTTACAAACGCCTCCTTTCCATAATACAAATCCCGGGGGTGCAATCCCGCCGGTTCCGGTGCATTTCATCCGATGAAACGCCCCATTGCTAACAGTATCAAGGTTATCAGAACGGGAGTTCATCATCCTCGTCCATAGGATAGAAACCGCTGTCCGGCTGCCCGGCACCTGCAGCTGAAGCTGCACCCGAGGGTCCTGCCGGCCTGTATGAAGGTGCGCCCTCACTCTTACGGCTATCTGCAAAATATACTTCGTCTGCTATGACTTCGGTAATATAACGCTTTTTACCTTCATTATCATCCCATGACCTGTTTTGCAGGCTACCCACGACAACAACCTTCAACCCTTTGGTGAAATATTTGCTGCAGAACTCAGCCTGATTTCTCCACGCAACAATGTTGAAGAAGTCAGCCTGTTTTTCTTCGCCGGGTTTGGAAAATCTCCTGTCAACGGCTAAAGAAAAGCTGCATACCGCGGTGTTGTTATTGCTGGTATACCTCAACTCAGGGTCCTTGGTCAGCCTTCCCATTAAAATAACCTTATTCATACAATCACCTTATTTTTCTTTTTTGATAATCATATACTTGAGTATTCCGTCCGTGATCTTGTAAATTCTCTCAAGTTCACGCGGGAATTCGGACTCTGCACTGAAATTGACAAGCACGTAATAACCTTCGTTTTTGTCATCAATCGTGTAGGCAAGCTTCCTTTTTCCCCATTCATCAATGCTTTCCAACTGAGCTGAAGTTTCAAGCAGACTCTTGAATTTTTCTACAAGCGCCTTTATGTTTTCTTCCCCAATGTCGGAATTGATGATGAATATGGATTCATACTTGTTCATCATTCGACTTTCACCTCCTTCTGGACTGAACGGCCCTGTAACTTGAGTACAGAGCAAGGATACCGAAGAGTAATTTTATCATATCGTCATAATTTGTGCAAGCCCAATATCAGAATGGCAGGCCAAAAAAAGCCGGGCGGAAGGTCCTAGCTCAGCAGCCAGCCGACGGCAAAAAAAAGGAAGGCCGCAGCTACCGCAAGCAGAATGTTGATGACCATACCTACTGTATTTTTCCTCATCCGCATTCCGATTTTTCTTTTTTTTGCCTTTGCCAGTGTCAGGTTGTTTTCATGAATGTATTCATTAATGATCCTCTCAGCCTCTTTCAGGATCGAGTCGTTTTTGCAGCCGGTGCCGCCTGTCATTTTGCCTGTTTGCTTTTCGTGCTCCGCTGCATTTTCATTTTTCAGAATCAATATGGCTTCCTCAATCAGGTCTGAAGAAATATTCCTTATCACGATCACTTTTTTCGTATCTCCGGCCGTCATACAACCCTCCACAACGTTCTTTATTTATGCATTGCGGGAATGGCGCATCATACAAGCAGATATCCCCGTCAACTGTATTTGGATTATAGTCTGTGGAGAGTTGGCATTTTTATGCATGAATCTTCCAGCTATTGTGAAGCCGCATGCAGTTAATGCGGTTTTTTCCAGACCTTTGCCACCAGCACGGTCATATCATCGCAGGGTTCACCTCCGCAGCACCTGTTGGCCTCCTCCAGTATCATATCGGCTACCTGCTGGGGATTAAGGCTGTCGATTTGCTGGATGAATTTCATCAACTGCCGATCGCCTGGCTGATCTCCTGCCATGCTGTCAATGACACCATCCGTCGCCATGATGACCATATCTCCTCCGCCCACATTCCTCCGGGCCAGCTCCGCATCAATCCCGGGAAGGATGCCCGCGGGCAGGGAAGCCGCCCTGATCACCTCTACCTTATCAGCCTTTTTAATATAGGTAGGTGCCGCTCCGATTTTGACAAACTCCACCTCGCCGTTAAATAAATCAATTATGGACATGTCAATGGTGCAGGAGGAATCCTCGCTGGATCTGAGAACAAGTACGGAATTGATCAAGCTGATTGCCATATCCTTGTCAAATCCCGACTCCAGAAAGCTTTCAAGCATATTGACCGTTGCCCTGCTCTGGGCGGCTGCACCATAACCGGTTCCCATGCCGTCACTAAGCGCAAGTGTGTATTTACCATTACCGCTGTTCATAAAGGTAAAGCTCTCACCGGAAACCGTACTGCCATGTTTGGGAAGCCTTGCGATCCCGGTGGTCAGCTTCAGATTCTCGGCTTCTATAAGCTTCAAATTGCAGCTTCCGTCACGGCTTGTCACGCACTCTTCGTTTTCACGCACCATCTTCCTGCCGACAGCTTCCGATACCGTCTTATCAATTATAGTCCTGCAGTCCCTGGCTCCGCCGCAGGCGTGATGAAGAATACTGATCTCATACTTACCCCAGGTGTTTTCATAGGCTATTACTTCTTTCACCTTTATTCCCGACTTGTCCAGCGCCGCAACAACCTCATCCTCCAACGGGCCTAAAAAGCTGACCTCCGTATTGATTTCGCCGGCCAGCCCCGAAATCACCCTGGACATCCCTTCAAATTGCCGGCCAATCACAACCCGGCTTTCGCTGAGTTTGCTTTTCCAGACGATCCCCACCCTGAAAAGCTCATACATGTTGTTCACAGCATTGACAAAATCATTAATTCTGGCGCACTTTTCCAGGAAATAGCCAGGAATATCACTTTCCTCAACCCGCCCTTTTGCTTCAAGATTCTCTACGATTTTAAACATGACCTGGTAGGTATCGTAAAAATTGCGCTCCCAGCAATGCATGCACAGGCTGCAATCCCTGCATATCCTGTCTGCTACCCTGTCAAACAGCACATTGATGTCCTGTCTGCTCGATGTCGTTTTTGTTTCAGCAATTTCTCCAAAGGTTTTTGACAATTCCATAAATGCTTTTGAAAATTTCTCCAGCCTTTCAACCGTGATATCCCTGATTCTGCTCGAATAACCGCGTCTGTCCGCCGCATGCGCCGTATCCCTTTGAAATGGACCCGCTATCCGGTCCATCCATTTGTTTGGTAGGATAAAAAACAAAACGGACGCCGCAAGAATTTCCCTCAGATAAAGTGCAGTCTCTATCGATCCGTTCAAATACGCGGCCAGTATCATGTTCCCCATTGCAAACCCCCGCACTGAGCCGACCCTGCCGAGATTCCCCAATATGCCCGCCAGCATTCCGCAGAGTGCATATGCACCTGCAGAGGATGGGGTATTTTGAATAGATATGCTAGTAATCAAACCGATTGCAACGCCTGCTGCAGAACCCACACCGGCACCGCATCTGAAGCTGAACAGCAGCATTATAGTCACGCATAGTATATTTCTTATTGAGAATCCGAAGATTTGAACAGGTCCGGTACCGGAGAGCACCAGTGAAGCCGTAATGGCTATGCTGATTGCTTCTTCACCGGCAAAGACGGCTTTTTTACTGATTCCTGTTATAATCGGTATGGAAAACCGGAAAATAAAAAATACTACGAAAGCGATAAACGAACTGAAAACTGCCTTTAAAACATCATAGAGCAAAAAGCCCTGCAGCCCGGTAAGTATCATTTGAGGTACCAGCATGGCAGAAAAAAGCAGTCCTGCCGCTTTAACATTTATTTTTGCATTCAGGTCTTTGAGCGGAATGGTCAAAACACTGAAAAGCAGCATGCACGCAGCGTTGATATACACCAATTCAAGAGATCCCTGCATTCCGGCACCCAGCAGGACTGCTGCCGCAATAAGGATTTTCCTCCCGGCTGTTCCGCAGGACGCTGCAAAAAACGCCGCCCCGAAGGGCATCAGTCCGCCGGCGATCTGATTGCTTCCCAGTAAAAAGGCAGCTATCAGCATGAGATAATTGTTTTGATATAGAAGAATTTTTTTGGAAACTTCAAATACAGGATTATTCCTGCTCATAGGTACCGTAACAGTTTTCATCATTTGTATCCCCCTAACTACAATGATTATAACGGGACTATGAAATGTAATTTGTCATTTTGTGCATATCAATTGGCAAAATGTTTTGACAGGGAGTTTCAAAATTCAAAGCGATTAATGCTGTATGCATCTTTGCTTTATTTACTCAAGGTAACTGTGCGGACAGCACTTCTGATATTATTTGCCGCAATTTGTATTTTAAAGTCTAAATGTTTTAGGGGGATTGTGTGGCAATAATATATAAAAACCAAAGAAAGGCGGATAAAAAACCGGGAGGATGGTCTGCAAGCCCCCGGTAAGCCGGTTAGCCGAGCCATCCTCCTGGTTCAGTGGTTTGAGAGATTTATCGATTATTTAGTAAATATCTCAAATTCATATAGCGAATAACCGTATGAGGTTGCCCGTTGTACGCCGAGCATCCTTACATATCTGGCCTTTGCACTGGTGAACAACAGCTCGTCGATACCTCCGTCACCGTTGGTAACTGCCGATACGTTCACCCAGTTTATGCCGTCTGCAGAGAGCTGAATGATGTAGCTTTTGCCAAAGGCCGCTTCCCATTTAAGCTTGACCCTTGATACATCATATACATTCCCAAGATCCACACTGAGCCACTCCTGGTCGCTGAACGCGCTGGACCAGCGTGTGTCAGCCTTGCCGTCCACTGCATTGATGGCCGCATAGGTCGTTGCGCCGTCCGCAAATATACTCGATGCCGTAACCGGCTTGTTAAGCGCCAGATTACCTGTGTTAAACCGGGTCACTTCCACTCTGTCTGCTGTGATGGCAATACCTGAAGAGCTGGTGTTTTTAAGACCGGAAACAATAACGGTCAGTACGTGCTCCTTATCTGCACCGAGGTTGGTGCTTTCAAATATCAAGGCATTATCCTTGCGTGTGTCACTGTAATAATCTATTGCAGCCGCTGTCGTCCCATCGATGGAAATATAGGCTATACCATGATTCGGAGCTTTTGCGCCGTACAATTTGATTTTTGTTCCGGTAAACCGGATCTGCAGACTTGAGCCGGTGGTAGAGGACCAGTGATTATCCTTGCCATAAGCGCCATCCTGTGTGCCATAGCTCCAGGTGCCCGTGTAATTGAACTGTTCGATGCCGGTTCCTGTTATATTGTCATTGATGGTGACAACTCCTTCGGTTCCCACAACCGTACCGGAATCGCTGTCATATGTAACTTTTCCGTTAAGCAGTTTCGCCAGAAGCCCAAGCGGTATAATGACGCCGTGTTTCTTATCCAGCTCAACTTTGTGTTCCAGGTTCAGTCTGGTATTGTTGACGATTGCAATGTTGCTGCCGATCGTCAGCGTAATCTTTATGTCACCCTTGGTGATAACAATGATACCTGTCTTTTCATCATAGCTGTACTGCGCTTTCAAGCCCTTTGTCAAAGCATTAAGCGGAAGCAGCAGCTTGTCTTTTTTGATGACAGGACTATCCACGGTGGTAATTTCCTTACCATTCACATAAATGCTTATCGTCTGGTCACCATATTTCTTTTTCAGCTTTGCAATATCCTTCAGAAGCTGCTCCTGTTTCCTGGCATTGTTGCGTTCAGCTTCATACTTGTCCTTCAAATTCTTCAGCAATGATTTGTAATCATCTTTATCCTTATTGCCCTTTATATTGAATCCAGCTTTGCCGCCAGCCTTGCCGGCATTCTTTTTCCCATTGTCCGCAAATGCCGTACCGACGCCGGCAGTCATTATAAATGCGACGGCTATGATTATACTTAGAATCTTTTTCATAGCAAAACCTCCCTGGTTATTTTTTGTGTAATACACTTTCGTTTCCACGGGAGGTTTTTTTAGGGTAATTTTAAATGTAACATGTTTGTAATATTTCGCCGGTACTATTTCTTTTTGTCCATTCCTTTGCCTTTACTGTCCTGCCGGCCTTTATCGTTATTCTCTTCCGATTGCTCCCGGCTGCTGCCGTCTTCACCGTTCTTTTTCTTTCCCGCCGGGTTCAATTTTCCCTTTGTACTGCTTTTTGCTGCCTCGTCCTTTTTGGTGTCCTCATTGCGATCCTTGATTTGCCGGTCATGTTCCTCCTGCTTCCCATTTACAGACGGCACATTATCCCGCCTGTTATCGAGCAGCTCATCCTTCAGCTTTTGCCTTTGCTCCTTTTCACGGGCCAGTATATCTGCTACGTCCTGTCTTTTTTGCTGGTTTTGACCGTTACCGTTGTTCCCGTCTTTAACGTTGTTTCCGCCGGCTTTTTCATTTGCACTGTTCTTACCGTTCTGGCCGTTTGTTTTGTTCCGTCCCTTTTGATCAAAAGATTTTTCCTGTCCATTCTGATTATCCTTTGAACCCGGTGTTTCGTTTTTCTTTTCCCTTCCGGGGTTTTGCTCCGAGTTTTGTGCATCGGAAGCCGGTTTTTGATTTAAAGCCTTTTCTTCCCCGGGTGCTCCAGCCTTTTTATTGTTCTCGCCGGCCCCGGTTTCTCCAGCGTCCCTGCCCTGAATGCCCGCTGCCTGCTTATCTGCTACATCGATCTTATCCCTTGCTTTTTCAACCAGATCCTTTACTGCCGTCTTTTTCAAATCCTCCATCTTCAGCTGGGGGTTATCCTCCAGTGCATCCTCTATCAATGCAAGCTTGCCCGGTGTCAAACCGAATTTTCTTGCTGAATTGCGCTGTTCCACACTGGCTTCACCCGAAAGCACTTCCGATTTGACGCTGTCCTTGTCCAGTTCTTTCGAAGCCCTGTCGGCCAGTTCTTTTTTAAGCTCTCCAGATTTCAGCCCATCCAGGCTGGATACTGTAAAGAGCACTGCACTGGAAATCACCGGTACCGTATCATCCGCAACTGTCATATTGCTGTTTTCCGTATTCAAATAGCCCTGTTCCACTGCAACGCTGAGTATTTGCGCGACCCCTTCCTGCAGCCTGGCGTTTTTCAGCCTCTGGCTTTCCAGAAGGCTGGTTCCGTCCTCGTTCAAAGCCTCCGCCTTGATGATCCGATCGTAAACATTGGCAGTAAGCTCAATGCTGGGGTTGATATCAATATCCACATAGCTGTACGGTGTGGCATAGGTGTAGGCTCCATATCCAATTCCGAGCACCAGCAGGGCTGCTGCCGCAATCGAAGAAATTCTGGCTGCCCTTCTGATTACTTTTATATTTCTGGCGGGCTGTTCCAAATCAACCTCGCTGCCGACTATCCAGGATGCCGTGGCTTTCACTTTCCTGAACGAACCGTCCGGAGTCAGTATAATAGCATTTTTCCCATTTACTTCTGCAACGATCCCTCTCATGTATCAGCCCCCCTTTCTTATAGTTTTATGTACTCTCTTATGTACTCGTAGTCTCCCGTGGCAATTACAACAACTGCTATAATATACTTTCGGAAACGTTCCATTAATTTTCGGGGTAATCTTAAAGCTTTTTCTATTTCCGCCACCGGTAAATATTTTTTGACCATTATCTGCTGAAGCATATCCGGCCTCGATAATATCAGTCCGACTATTTCACTGCACTGCTTCCGGGTTTTTTCATGCTTGGGAGAAGCCTCGGCCAGATCGGAAAATGTAATTTTCCACTCCTTCAGCTCCCTTCCCAATTCTTCCAGCTCAAGCCTTCTATACTCCGAAATCTTTTGTTCGGAGTAAGCCTGCACGGCTTCTCCGCTGCTCAGATCAAATTCCTCATCCTGTTCATCCATGTAAACGTGGAGTGAAATCACTTTATTGTGGCGGTTTTCACTGCGGTAATAGTCAATCAGCCTTCTTTTTATCACATTGCGGGAAAACGAAAAGAAATTCCCCTTGGATTGGTCAAAGGTACGGATGGCTTCCACGAACGCAAGCATAGCAATACTGAGCTCATCATCCTTCCCATAGCTCATATACCTGCCCGTTACTTTTTCGGTGCAGGCGGCGATAAAAGGCTTGTACTCCTCTACAAACCTGTTTGTCTCGTTTTCATCGTCCCGAATACCTTCGATCCTGGCATTAATCGCATTGAACTGCATTTTCCCCCCTTGACCCGGCAATCTCTCTGCATAACGCACACCGCACTTTAATACTATATCGTACCCCTGCTAACGGCCACTTTAATCAGGTTTTTCCAGAAATGTCCCATATATCTTCCAAAATTATAACATACTGATTATGGATATCCTATTCACGAAAGCGCATAGTAATTAAGATGTAATATTTCCGCATGGAAATTCAGACCGGAAAAATAATAAGCACAGCACAAAAACAGCAGATACTTCCTAATCTGCTGTTTTCAATCCGTTCAAATGAATGAATGCAGAGATTCCCTTTCTTCTCACTGCTCCATTTGTTTTCCGAGGAAACCTGCTGCCGATTGGGCAAGCTTTGCTTCAACTTCGCCCATCTTACTGTTCGGGTCGGTGGAAAGAAGTATGACCGCTCCAATGGGATCACCCTCCGAAATAATAGGCGATACGACCTGAGAAGTATACTTTTTGTCCGAGCCCTCGTCTGCCAGGATTGTAATGCTCTTATCATCGGAGGATTTCACCACCAGGGTGGTTTTTTCCTCGATTACACGTTCAACATCCGGGCTCAGGGACTTTTCAAGAAACTCCTTTTTAGATGCGCCAGACACTGCTATGATAGTATCTCTGTCTGCTATGCATGTAATATGTCCACTGGTTTTATGGATGGAGTCAGCATACTGTGATGCAAAATCACCCAATTCTCCTATAGGTGAGTATTTCTTTAATATAACTTCGCCTTCTTTGTCGGTAAATATCTCCAAAGGGTCGCCTTCTCTTATTCTCAAGGTTCGCCTGATCTCCTTGGGTATAACAACCCTGCCAAGATCATCTATTCTACGCACAATTCCGGTCGCCTTCAATGTATCTTACCTCCTTAACTGAATTGTTTCTTATTGCCTTTTTAGTATGAATTAATTAATGGAGTTTTATACATTAGAGGCGATTTGTGATTGCGCTGCAAAAAGTCGCCTTAAGGTCATTCAGCGACTTACTCCTGCAAGCTTTGCAACTTGGACTTGAGGTGCATTTCAGCAATAGGAGCTCTTCAGCTGAAATGCATTTGCGCAATCCGGATTTGCAAATTAATTGTATAAAAACTGAAAAAGAGCTGCCTTTGCAGGCAGCCCCAGTATGGTGCATATTCGCTTTAAACGTTCAACTTAAGTAACGGAGTTATAAACCGAGTTGTTCTTTATCACCTTGTATTTGTCTTCCTTGGCCCATTCTCCGACTTTTTCCATATAAAGCTTGTATTTTACAAAGGCTGTACCGTATTCATAATACTCCTTCGCACATCTCAGGCTGACAGGCTCATCCTGCGCATACTTTTCTTCAAGCTTGATGATGTGATAACCAAAGGCGGACAATACGGGCGTCTCGGTAATCTGGCCGGGCTTCAGGGCGAATGCCGCTGTTTCGAATGCCTCATCCATTTTGCCTTTTCCGAAGAGATAGGCTCCCCCGGAATCCTTGGAACCGTCATCATCCGAATTCTCCTTGGCAAGCTGGGCAAAATCGGCGCCGCTTTTCAGATTGGAGATCAGCATCTCCGCCTTCTTCCTGGCGGTATCCTTTTCCTCCTGGGTGGCCCCTTCATTCACCGTTATGAGGATATGCCTGGCCCATACGGCTTCTTCCAACCCTTTTCTGTAGCTCGTGTCTTCCTTGAACCATTCCGGCTTGCTGCTATAATAATTATCTACATTTGCATCCGCATCATTAATCTTGGAGATCTCCGACGACTGGTATTTTAAAACGGTGTAATACTCAATCTGTACTTCCCGAAGGTCATCCAGGCTGAAGCCGTACGCCTTTTCAAATTCCTTGTTGGCACGGATCTTGTTGCCGGAACCGGAAGCGGTCTTGGAGGGATCCATCACATCGATAATACTGGTTTGTATGTTTGAATCAATGCTTTTTATTTGATCGGACGTAAGTTCGACCTTGGCTTCCTTTGCCTTGATAAACTGTATCTTCATGTCTCTGGCTGTTTCCAGGGCAATCTGCTTTGCAACTTCGGTTGCATCGTTTCCGCTGATCTTGGTTTTCCAGAAGGTTTCTTCGGTGATACTGGGATCTTCCGCATATGCGTTTGCATACATGGTCTGCTTCTGTGACTCAAGATAATACTTAAACGCGCCGGTTTTAATTTTCTGACCGTCCACAGTTGCCACATAGCTTCCCGCTATATTGAAGTATATCAGCATGCCTATTACTATTGCGGCAATGACTGCAACAGCAATCAGGCCATATTTTACAAACACGGGCAGCGTCTTTTTGTCATCCTGCATTTGAAGCCCGCTCTTTCTGGTATTTCCAACATTCTTATCCAATGCGATCTCTCCCCATCTTATTAAGTAGGGGCGGGTGGTCATTCCCGCCCGCCATGATATATGTACATTATATTAAATTATCAATACACTTCAAAGCTTTTTAAATCCTGTAACACAATTTTAATATTATCCAAAAGCCGGCCCTTCTGAGACGGCAGCACCTTATATACAAGGTACGGATTTGCACCTGCGTTAAACAGCAGCTGGCGCTTATACTTTTCAGCCGCTTTTCCGATCGCCTGAAAATTGATCTTACCGGCGCTGGCCAATTGGAATGTTACCGTATCATTCTTTTCCACCACCGACGAAAACCCGAGCGAACCGGCAAGAGTCTTTATATAGGCAATCGCCACCAGGTTGCGTACCGGCTCCGGCATGTCTCCGTACCGGTCGGTCAGCTCGTCTTCTATATCCAGCACATCCCGCTCATCCCGGATGGCGGCAATTTTCTTGTACATTTCAATCTTTTTGCCTTCAACGCCGATATAGGAATCGTCTATATATGCGCTTACGTTGATGTCTATCGCAATCTCCGCCTCATCCTTCTTCAGTGGCTCCCCTTTCAGCTCGCTGATTGCCTCATCCAGAAGCCGGCAATACATGTCGTAGCCTACGGACTCCATATGGCCGTGCTGCTCAGGGCCCAGCAAATTTCCGGCACCCCGGATTTCCATATCCCTCATGGCTATTTTAAAGCCGGAACCCAGCTCCGTAAACTCTTTAATGGCCTGCAGCCTTTTTTCCGCAATCTCCGCCACTACTTTATCCTTTTTATAGGTAATATATGCATAAGCGAGCCTGTTGGACCGGCCAACCCTTCCACGCAGCTGATACAGCTGTGCCAGACCCATCCTGTCCGCATCTTCCACAATGATGGTATTTACATTGGGCATATCCAGTCCGGACTCAATGATGGTCGTACAAACCAGTACGTCATATTCGCCGCTGATAAAGCTGAACATGATATCCTCGAGCTGTCTTTCATCCATTTGCCCGTGCGCAACAGCCACTTTGGCATCCGGTACCAGCGCCTGGATCTCGGAGGCACGGATATCGATCGTCCTGACACGGTTGTACAGGTAAAAAACCTGACCCTTCCTGCCAAGCTCACGAATGATCGCATCCTTGATCACATCCTTGTTATATTCCATTACATAGGTCTGTACGGGGTATCTTTCCTCCGGGGGATCTTCAATCACGCTGATATCCCTGATGCCTACAAGAGACATGTGCAGCGTCCTGGGTATGGGTGTGGCTGTCAGCGTCAGCACGTCTACCCCGGGAGTAAGATTCTTCAGCCGTTCCTTGTGCGTGACACCGAAACGCTGTTCTTCATCAACGACCAGCAGCCCCAGATCCTTAAAATGTATATCCTTCTGCAAAAGACGGTGGGTTCCCACCAGTATGTCCACATTTCCAGACTTGACGTCCTTCAATATACGCTTTTGTTCCGATGGAGAACGGAAACGGCTGATCACCTCCACCGTTACCGGAAAATCCTTGAGCCGGCCTGCAAAGCTATTATATTGCTGCTGTGCCAGTACTGTGGTTGGCACAAGATAGGCCACCTGCTTGCCGTCCATCGCCGCCTTGAAAATAGCCCGTATGGCCACCTCGGTCTTGCCGTAGCCTACATCGCCGCAAAGCAGTCTGTCCATGATCCTTCCGGATTCCATATCCTCCTTGATTTCCTGTATGCATTTCAGCTGGTCTTCGGTTTCCTCATAAGGAAACTGTTCTTCAAACTGCCGCTGCCAGACGGTGTCCTTCGAATAGGCAAAGCCTTTGGATGCCTGCCGCTGGGCGTACAGCTTGATTAATTCCGCCGCCAGCTCCTTCAGCGATTCCCTGACCCGGTTTTTCGTCTTCAGCCAGTCCGTTCCGCCCAGCTTATTGACCTTGGGCTGCTTACCCTCCGAACCGATATATTTTTGTATCAGGTCCAATTGGTTGGTTGGGATATATAAAAATGCCCCGTCCTGATACCGGATTTTTAAATAATCCCGCTTTACGCCCTCCACAGACAGCTTTTCAATGCTGACATACTGTCCAATCCCGTGCGCCTGATGTACTACGTAATCACCAATGTTCAAATCGGAGAACAGACTGATGGGTCTTCCCTTATGCTTGCTCGAAGGCTTGGCAGGCTTCCTGTCCTGTCCGAAGACTTCCTTGTCGCTCACTACGGCAAAGCCGATGGAAGGATATTCAAAACCTTTATGAAGACTTCCATGGGTGATAATCACCTGTCCCGGCTGAACAGGCATATGGACCGAATCCATGTATACCGTTTCAAGCCCTCTGGCGTTCAGTGTCTCTCTGAGCCTTTCGCCGCGGCCTTTTGTTCCGGAAAGTATCAGTACCCTGTCCTTTTCCTGCTTCCATCCGGCAAGACTATCTCCCAGCAGATCAACATTGCCCTGGAAGGAACCCATCAGCCTGCATGGAATGTTATAAACCCTGGTATCCGCTGCTGCAGTATTGTCAACATGGATCGTATTCAAATAAAAGACCTTTTTCCCCGCCAGCCTCGAGTGAAGATCGTCGTAATCAAAAAACATGCTCTTGCTTTGCGGCATCAACTGCCCCTTTTCGAGCAGCCCCTTGCAGATTTCCTCGTGCTCCAGCAGCAGGTTATCCAGCCTTTGCCTCTGCCGGACCGGTTCATCAAGAAATATCAGCACCTCTTCTCCCACATAATCTGCGACAGAACAGGGCATCTCCGCCAGGTATGGAATATACCGGTCAATACCGGGAAAATACCTTGACTCCTTGAGACGTTCCATATCGGAATTGATTTTCTGAGAAAGACTGTGGCTCTTCTTGCCAAGCCTTGCCAGATCGTTTCTGACAGCCCGGATGATGTCGTCCATCCTGTCGGAAGCATAGATGATTTCTCTGGCAGGTATGATGCGGACCTGCTCAGCCCTACCGGTAGACCGCTGTGTATTGACGTCAAAGAAACGCAGAGAGTCTATCTCGTCCCCGAACAGCTCCAGCCTTACCGCATTGTCGGCATCGATAGAGAATATATCCACTATCCCGCCCCGGATGGCGAACTGACCATGCCTTTCAACCGATTCAACCCTCTCATAGGCCATCATGACCAGTCTCCGCACAAGCTCTTCCAGGTCAATCCGGCTTCCGCTGTCTATTTCAATGACGCTCTGCTGAAGGAGCTGAGGTTGTACCAGCTTATGTGAAAGAGCCTCTACGGATGTTACAATCAGTTTAAATTCCCCGCGCAATATTCTGTCAAGCACCATGAGCCTCTGATAAACCGCTTCATTGCTCTTGGCCTCCACATCGTACAGCATGATTTCCTTTGTAGGATAGAAAAGCACCTCTTCACCCATAAAAAAGGTAAAATCCTCAAACAGCTTCCGTGCCTGCATTTCATTAAATGCAACATAAATGCCCTTTTGTCCGGAATGGCTGCAAAGAGCATAACAAAAATGAGCCTTTTGAGATTCAGAGGGCCCTACGATATTTACAGGCCTTGTATACCCTCTCGCCGAAGACAAGGCCTGCCTGTATTCTTCTATTTCCAGAAGCGGATTGATAAAATTGTTCATAAAACCCTTCAAAATTCAGTGCTTAATACTGTCACCGTTCGCCATTGTATGCATTCATCGCGGCGGCGACTCCATCGGTAACAATAGAAGCGGCAGCATCGGCAGCTCTTTCAATGCTGGCACGGATTACCTCCGCTTCTTCGCCGCTGTACCTGCCCAGCACATAATCCGCCAGATCCCATCCCTCCGGCGCCTTA